>QMZD01000020.1 GCA_003662985.1 Archaeoglobales archaeon
ATTATCTCTTCGTCGGTACAGAAAGCTTTGGGATACTTATATTTCGGCAAGAGCATTTTGTAAATCATGAAGTTTTCTAAATTTTTAATCCTTAAAAAAACTTTTCATTTTTGTTAAATTTTTAATATCCTTGTTTCACTAGCTGAGAATTGAGTGAATAACCGGGAAAAGTTTTGACAATTTTTAATACCTACTTGCATTCCATCCAACATAAAACGGGGGGATTAGAATCTACAAATAACTTCAGAAACTTAGCACACACTACATCCTTGGTTTTATCCTTCGGATTTTTTGTTGATAACAAAAACTATAAAGAATTTTGAGATAATCCTTTGTCATGGCGGGTGAATACTGGGACAAAAAGCGAGAAACCATGAAAAGGGATGAACTGGAGAGACTTCAACTTAAACTACTTATTCACCAGATTAAAAGATGTTACGATCAATCTGGATTCTACAGGATGAAATTCAAAAAAGCTGGAGTGCATCCCAGTGATATTAAATCACTGGATGATTTTTCTAAAGTTCCATTTCTTTTTAAAGGAGAATTAAGGGAGGAACAAAGAGCGTTTGGTATTCCGAGGTATGTTGTAGCAAGTGGTGATTTGATAGAAGCCTACGCAACTTCAGGCACTACTGGAGTTTCTGTATTAAGTTTTTGGACTCAGAAAGACAGGGACTACATAATAGATCTAACCGCTAGGACACTCTGGGCCATGGGTGTAAGGCCGGGTTTTAAAGTGCAAAATGCTTTTAGCTACGAACTTTGGCCACCGGGCCTCTCTGTCCACCAGGCAGTTCAAAGAATTGGTGGGTTCGTGTTGCCAATCGGTAGTGGAAAAAATATACTCCAGATTAAATTTCTAACCGAATTACAACCGGATGTGCTCGTTTCCACCCCATCACAAGCCTTAAGAATTGGAAACATGCTCCATGAAATGAAGATTTACCCCTCAGACTTATCTCTTAAAATTGGAGCTTTTGGGGGAGAGATTGGGACTGCAATACCATCTACTAGAAAGAAAATAGAGTACTTACTAGACTTGGAAGCTTACGACTATTACGGAATAATCGAGATCGGTCCAACATTTGCCGGAGAGTGCAAGGAGAAGGCTGGTTTACACTGGAGCGAGGATCATCATCTAATAGAGGTTGTAGACCCAAAAACAGGGGAGAGAGTTTCAGAGGGAGAGAAGGGGATATTGGTTATTACTCACCTTACAAAGGAAGCTACTCCTATGATTAGGTATTGGACGGGCGATATTACTGAAATTGAATATGAAAAATGCGGATGTGGAAGAACACATGCAAGGTCACCCAAGGGTATTTTGGGTAGAACAGATGATATGATCATATACCAAGGAATCAATTTCTACCCGAGTGATATAGAAGAGATTTTAAGAAGTTTCCCTGAATTAGGTTCTGAATACGTCATATATTTTGAGGGGGGCGAAAAAGGAGAGAAATGTGTTGTAGAGGTGGAATACAATAGTGCTTTTTGTGATCCTAATGAGGTTCAAAATTTAAAAGAGAGGGTAGCTGAGAGAATTTATGATGCAATTGGGTTGAATCTAACTGTTAGGATTGTTGATAGGGTTTTATCCCACCATTTGGGCTCTAAAGTTAAAAGATTTTTGTATACATAAATGAAACAAACAGAAAATTTTAAATATTACTAAAGTTATTAACAAAAAATCATTTAGGTGAGGGGTTATTATGGCTGAAATGACAAGAAGGGATTTTATAAAATATGCTGCAGCTTTGGGCATAGGTCTCGCAGTTGGGGGGGGCATTGGATATAGCCTAAAAAAACCAGAAGTTCAAGTCGTAAAAGAGAGTGCCTCTGTAGTAGGAGAGAAAATAAAAGAAACAATAAAAATCGGACATATAGCCATTTTCTCAGGACCTTTCAGCACATATGGTGAACTCCAGAAAAGAGGTTCTTTACTAGCAGTTGAGGAGATAAATAAGGAAGGTGGTATACTAGGAAGCAAAGTAGAAATTATTTACCGAGATTCTGCTGCAAAACCCGCTGAAGCTGTTAAACAGGTCAGGAGTCTCGTTGAAAGTGAAGGATGCGACTTCATTATTGGAATTGACTCTAGTGGTGTTGTGTTGGGAGTGGCAGAAGTTATGCCAGAAGTCAACAAGCTGTTATTTGTAACTCATGCTGCAACCCATAAACTCACAGAAGAGTTGGTTTACAAAAAGGGGATAAAAGAGGTATTTAGAATCGCAGTGCCAGTATATCAGGATGGAATAATGGCTGCATTTATAGCGAGCCAATTACCTGCAACGAAATGGGCTTGTGTACATCCGGATTATGAATATGGCTATGCATCATGGGAACTCTTCAAGAAAACCTTGTCCAAATTGAGACCTGATGTGGAATTTGTCGGGGAGGCTTGGGCTAAAATAGGCACTACAGACTTTACGCCTTTGATATCTTCAGTAATGGAAAAGAAGCCCGATGGCATTCACACAGTTGAGTGGGGAGTGGACTTGTTCACCTTTGTTAGGCAGGCAAAACAGACAGGATTGTTTGACGCGGTGAAATATGATGGGGGTTACGCCTGGATAAATCCGATGGGATACTCCATTGATGCAATGGAAGCTTTGGCTACAGAATACCCAGAGAATTGTTGGGTATCAGGAAGATACCTTTGGGTGTATCCTGATACACCTCTTAACAGGAAGTTCGTCAAAGCCCATCTCGACAAATGGGGTCATTTTCCAGCTTATAGTGGGGAGACCTCCTATACTGCAGTGTATCTAATCAAAAAATTAATAGAGCTCACTAAAACACTTGATATAGATACGCACATTAAAACCCTTGAAGATATGGTCGTATTTTCACCAGCGGGAGCGAGATACATAAGAAAAGAGGATCATCAAGCAATGTACGAAGTCCCATATGGCCAGATAAAGCACGATCCAAATTATTCGATACCCGTCTTAACGAACCTACAAGCAGTTCCTGCAGAGGAATACTATAGATATCCTCCCTTTGAGGAGATGCCACCATATAAAGAATTGTATAAAAAGATAGTTACAAAAGCGTAAAGGGAATATGGATCTCAACACAATAGCATTCCAATTGATCTTGGGTATAGCATCCGCTATGCTTTATTGGATAGTGTCATCCGGACTTACTTTTACTTTCGGTGTGACTAGGGTATTGAATTTCGCCCATGGAGCATTTTACATGCTTGGAGCGTACTTTACTTTATCATTTTTTGCTCTTACTCAAAATTATCTGCTAGCATTGTTTCTAGGAGCGATTATCGTTGCACTAATCGGTGCGGGATGTGAGAGGGGACTTATTTCTCTGATATATGGATTGCCCGTACCCTTCCAGTTAATCCTAACATTTGGACTTGTGCTATTATTTGATGATCTCGTCAGGATTTTCTGGGGCTCAGTGCCAAAAATGATGCCAGCACAGTTCATAGGATCCATAAATGTGTTTGGCAGACTCTTGCCTGTATTTTCACTATATCTGATCCTTGCAGGTATCGCAATAGCTCTTGTACTTTACTTTTTACTCTCAAAAACTGACTGGGGCGTGGAGATAAGAGCAATAACCGTTGATCCGGAGACTGCAATGTGTAGCGGTCTGAATCCCGCCTTTCTATATGCAACAGCATTCATGTTTGGATCGTTTCTTGCTGGACTTGGCGGCGGCCTCTATCTGCCCATAAGTTCAGCCTCACCGGGAATGGGTGAGCACATTATCATATACGCTTTCATAGTTACTGTAATCGGTGGATTAGGCAGCATAAAAGGTGCATTCGTCTCCGCTCTCATAATCGGGATAATAGAATCTCTTGGTGCCCTCTTTGTGCCTTGGATGACTATAGCCCTGCCATATATAGCCTTATCGGCTGTGTTACTACTAAGACCGGAGGGGATCTTCGGTGAAGAATGAATCATTAGCGCTAATTTTGCTGATTTTTCTGTCTTTACTGATACCGCTTACTGAAAACAAGTATTTACTATACCTTTCGCTGAAAATATGGATTTTAATACTCTATGCAATTGCCTTCAACGTTATCTTTGGATACTCAGGACTCTTAAGCTTCGGGCATGCTTTATTTTTTTCAGGTAGCGCTTACGTCTTGGCTATATTGGCAGTAAAAGCAGAGTACCCCCTACCGATTGGTTTTATCGCAGGAATAGCAGCTGCTGCCGCATTTTCTATTGGTGTAGGTTTTCTATCTTTGAGACACAGGGAAATTCACTTTGCTATGATAACTCTTGCATTTTCTATGATGTTCTGGGGAATTGTAATGAAGTGGAGAGACGTGACTGGTGGAGAGGATGGTATCGCTGGAGTTCCAAGAGGTATGCCGATTTTTTGGTTCTATTATTTTAGTGTAGCAATTATTCTATTGTGTGCATATATTATATACAGATTCGTTAGATCAGACATCGGTCTTATATTAGAAGGTATTAGAGAAAATGAGACGAGAGTAAAGTTCTCTGGGCATTCTACACTAAAATATAGATTGTATGCGATGATAGTTTCCGGTACCTTCACTGGCGTAGCTGGATCACTCTGGGCAATGCTGGATAGAACTGTTACCCCATCAATTTCGCACTGGTCTTTTTCGGCCATGCCTGTAATTGCCACGCTAATTGGTGGGCCACAAAGTTTTCTTGGCCCGGCAGTGGGTACGGTAATTTACGTTATTGCTCAAGATGTAATTACAAAATATACACTGTATTGGCAGTTTATACTTGGAATAGTCATAGTTTCTGTTGTCCTCTTTTTCCGGGGAGGAGTTATGGGCATATTTGAAAGATTTCTATGGAAGAGGTGATGTATGTGAATTCTCTAATCTTAGAAACCCAAAACCTTACAAAGTCTTTCACTGGTTTTACAGCAGTAAATAATGTTTCATTGAGTTTTAAGCCCCAATCGATTACTGCAATAATAGGTCCAAACGGAGCTGGAAAGACAACATTTGTAAACCTCTGTACAGGTATGTTTAAGCCTGACTCAGGCAGGATTATTTTCAATGGCGAAGATATCACAAACTTTTCGCCCGAGAAAAGAGTTCAACTTGGGATTTCAAGAACATTCCAGATAGTAAATATATTTCCAAAATTAACAGTAATGCAGAATGTCAAAATTCCGTTGCTTAGCAAGGGTAGAATCGAAGAGCTCGAAAATATTTTAGGGATCTTCCAATTGGGTGAAAAAAAAGATGTTCCAGCTTCGGAGCTATCTCATGGCGATCAGAAAATTCTCGAGATGGCGATGGCGATGGCAACTAAGCCAAAAATCCTTTTTTTGGATGAGCCAATGGCTGGAGTTAATCCAGCAGAACGTTCGAGAATCGTCAACTTAATAAAAGACTTAAGATATGAGGAAAAACTTACAATAATAATTGTTGAGCATGATATGGATGTTGTTTTCAGGATAGCACAAAGGATTACCGTGATGAACCGGGGAAGTGTGATTGCTGACGGTACTCCAGATGAAATCAGAAATAATGCGACTGTAAAAGAGATCTATTTGAGAGGTGTGGAAGTATGACTTCCATTCTAACACTTTCCGATGTGAATTCATATTATGAGAAAAGTCATATCCTCTTCGGGGTTTCTCTCGAAATAAAAGAGGGCGAAGTTGTTGTTTTGCTTGGGAGAAACGGTGTAGGGAAAACAACAACATTAAAAACTATAATGGGGCTTGTACCAAAGATTACAGGAAAAATTCTGTTTAAAGACAGTACTGATCTTCTAAAAATCCCCCCACACAAAAGGGCAAAGTTGGGTATAGGTTATGTTCCCGACCATGGAGGTATCTTTCCAAATTTAACAGTTTACCAAAATATGAAGCTCTCAATTAAACAATCAAAGTCCAAGTCAGAATCCACACAAATTTTCGAATTGGAGGATGTCTTCGATCTATTTCCTCAACTTGAACATATGATAAATAGGCTGGCAGGAACGCTTAGTGGTGGAGAAAGAAGAATGCTTGGAATTGCAAGAGGCTTGTTGTTAAATCCTGATCTCCTAATAATTGATGAGCCTTCAGAAGGTCTGGCACCCAACATAGTCCAAGACATTGTAGAAATAATAAACAAAATTCGAAGCAGTGGAGTCTCTGTTTTAGTGGCAGATCAGAATCTACCTTTTGTAGAGAAAATTGCCGATCGAGTTTATGTTATAGATAAGGGAGAGATAAAACTGAGCGGAAAACTCTCCGAGCTCTCGCGTGAAGAATTGGAGATGTTTTTAACCTTTTAATGGGGGTGATAATCAGTGAAGGGAGAATATTGGGATCCTGAAATTGAAAAAATGCGTAGAGATGAGCTAGAAAAACTCCAGCTTAAAAAGCTAAAATGGCAAGTAGAGAGAGTATACAACAACTCTGAATTTTACAGGAAAAGATTCAAAGAAGCAGGAGTTACACCCGACGATATAAAGAAGCTTGATGATATCTCTAGATTACCTGTCCTAACGAAAGCTGATCTGAGAAAAGAGCAGACAGAATTTCCTCCATTTGGTAGGTATGCTGTGGCTCCAAAATCTGAATGGAAAGAACTCCACCCATCCACTGGTACGACTGGAATTCCGGTAAATACTATCTGGTCGTTCAATGATACTTATACCATAACCGATCATACAGCTAGAATCATGTGGGGATTTGGAATGAGAAAAGAAGATATAGTACAAAATGGTTTCAGCTACGGTTTATGGGTTGCTGGATTGGCTGTCCATTACGCATGCGAAAAAATCGGCTCATTCGTTATCCCCATCGGTGCAACATCCTCGGAAAGGCAGATATATTTTCTGCAAAATGCTGGTTCAACGGTTTTGCTTGCTACCCCATCATTTGGCTTATACATAGCTGAAAAACTAAGAGAGAAAGATATCAACCCTGAAAAGCTTGCTCTAAGGATTGGATCTTTTGGAGGAGAAGCTGGAACTGAGAATCCTGCCACAAGAAGGAGGTTAGAGGAAGGATTGGGAATTGACGCTTATGATATCTATGGATTGGCTGAGATCGGTCCAACCTTTGCAGCAGAATGCAAAGAAAAAGCAGGGCTCCATTTTGTTGAAGACCATTACTTGCTGGAAGTTTTAGACCCGAAAACTAAAGAGCCATTAAGCCCAGGAGAGAAAGGTGTCCTTGTTATAACGCATTTGAGCAGGGAAGCAACTCCAATGATAAGGTACTGGACAAATGACATTGTAAAATTAGAAAATGAAAAGTGTGGATGTGGAAGAACACATATGAGGGCTGTTGGTGGGATACTCGGAAGAGCAGATGATATGATTGTATATAAAGGGGAAAATATCTATCCAACCCAAGTGGAAGAAGTGGTGAGGTCTTTTAAGGAGTTAAGCAACGAGTACAAAATAGTAGTCACAAAAGATAGAAAAACAGGAATTGTAAAAGATGTGAAAGCTATTGTTGAGGTCATAAGCGACAAATACGATACTCAACATCTAAAGGCCGAGGTTGCAAAAGCTTTGCGGGATGCTTTAATGGTAAGAGTTGATGTAAGCGTTTTACCACCTAACTCTTTGGAGAGAACAGAGTTCAAGGCCAAAAGAGTGGAATTTGTAGAAGGGGGGTGAAAATTCCTGATAAAATTTGGAAACTTGCTTCCAATTCCTGCAGCTCCTGTTGATGGTCTAATAAAAATTGCTCAGAGATCTGAAAAAGCTGGATTTGATTCTATATGGGTCGCAGATCACTTACTAATGATTCCAACAGGGATTGTGCCTGAGGCTTTCACTCTTTTAAGTGCGATTACAATGGTTACAGAAAAAGTTCAAGTTGGCACATGCGTCTCCGACCCTCACAGGAGGCACCCGGCAGTATTCGCACAAATTGTAGCAACTCTTGATCAGATATGCAAGGGTAGAGTGATCGTTGGACTAGGGCCTGGAGAGGCGATGAATCTTGAACAGTTCGGTATACCATGGGACAAACCCGTTGCAAGAATGATAGAGTTCGTTGAGATTCTCAGAGAATTATGGAACGGCAATAAACTCACATATCATGGAAAGTTTTGGAGATTGCATGATGCGTTGCTTCAAATAAAACCTGCCAGAAGAGTCCCAATTTATTTTGGAGCCAATGGACCTAGAACAAGAGAACTAACGGCAAAGCTCGCTGATGGTTGGCTACCTACTCCAAGAACGCCCCAACTTTACGAAAAACATCTGAATGAGATCAGGAAATCTGCTGAAAAAATAAATAAATCTTTTGAAGATTTAGATCCTGCATTATATGTATACACAGCAGTAAGTGAAAAGTATGAAGATGCTTTTCGACAACTCAAAAAAATAAAGCCACAAATTGCATTTTTCCCTAAAGTTATCGAAGAGGCGGGATACGAAGTAGAAATCCCAGAACACCTTGGAGAGAATTTATACTCAGAAATAGTCCTCAGCAACGAAGGACTGAAAAAATATGAGGAGTTTGAGAAATATATCCCTGATGAAGTTGTCGAGGACTTTTCCATTGTTGGAACTCCCGAAGAGTGCATTTCGAGAGTAGAAGAATTCATAAAAGCTGGAGTGAGACACTTTATTCTCATAAATATGGGTCCCGATCCGAGATACGTCTTAGACGTCTATTCTAAAAAAATAATCCCTAATTTCCACGAAATTCATTGAAATACTCTTGTGGGTAGGATATTTCGCTAGGAAGTTTTAGGTGGAAAAATGAGGATATTGGTCCCAGTAGGAGATAGACATTTGGGCTTTAAAGCCTTGGAAGTTGCGATAGAAGAGGCCAAGTTGAGAGGATGGAATTTAATTATTGTTAATTCTCTCTATGGCGGGAGCAAAACAAAAACTGAACAGATAAAGAGGGCTGAAAAACTGCTAGATGAGGCGGTAAAACTAGCAAGGGAGAACGATGTTGATGTGGAGAAGATTCTTTCTGTACGAGGTAAAGAACCTGGAGAAGACATTGTAGAGCTCGCAGATGAATTAAGGGCTCATTTGATAGTAATGGGGTGTGGTATCATTAGAGAGCAATTTGAGATGGAATTAATGGAGACTACGCAATACGTCATACTCCATGCTTCTCAGCCAATATTACTCGTAAAATAGTTTTAATCTATTAAAATAGGAGGTAGAGAGAATGATGGATGGAAAGGCATACATCGAGAGTTTAAAAAAATATAAGCCTTTAATATATTTTCTAGGCAAGAAAATCGAGAGCGTTGTGGATGAACCGATGTTCAGGCCACATATACACGCAGCAGCAATGACCTATGAGCTTGCACATGACCCCAGGTATGAGGACGTAATGACGGCAACTTCTCACTTAACTGGAGAGAGGATCAACAGATTTACACACATCCACCAAAGCGTTGATGACCTAGTAAAGAAAGTTAGAATGATGAGGTTGCTAGGACAGAAAACGGGCACATGCTTTCAGAGATGCGTCGGATTTGATGCTTTGAATGCTTTGTATATCACAACATATGACATAGACAAAAAACATGGCACAGAGTATCACAAAAGATTTGTGGAATACCTTAGGGATGTTCAGAAAAACGATTTGATGTGTGTTGGAGCAATGACTGATGTAAAGGGAGACCGAGGTCTTAGGCCACACCAGCAAAAGGATGGGGATCTATATGTACATGTGGTGGAAAAAAGAGAAGACGGAATAGTGGTGAGGGGAGCAAAGGCCCATATGACAGGAGCTATAAACTCGCATGAAGTCGTTGTAATGCCAACTAGGGCAATGGGGCCTGAAGATAAGGACTATGCAGTCTCATTTGCTGTACCAATAGATGCTGAAGGGCTAGTAAATATTTTTGTAAGACAGACAAATGACACAAGAAGACTTGACGGAGACATAGACTGTGGAAATGCAAAATACGGAATAGTTGGTGGAGAGACCTTGATGATTTTCAATGATGTCTTTGTGCCTTGGGAGAGGGTATTCATGTGTGGAGAATACAATTTTGCTTACGAACTTGTTGAGACTTTTGCAACTTTCCACAGACAGAACTATGGCGGTTGTAAAGTTGGAGTTGCTGATGTCTTAATTGGTGGAGCAGCAACTCTTGCGGAATATAACGGGGTTCCAAAGGCATCGCATATAATCGATAAACTTACAGAGATGATTCACATGGCAGAGACATGCTGGTGCTGTTCTTTAGCATGTTCAAACGAAGGTTATAAAACACCCTCTGGCGCTTACGTGCCAAATCCGTTGCTCGCAAATGTGACAAAGCTTAACGTGACCAGATTTCCATACGAGTGGTCAAGGCTCGCTCAAGATATTGCTGGCGGTTTTGTCATCACAACACCTTCCGAGAGAGACTACAAGAATCCTGAGACAAGGGAGCTGGTTGAAAAATACATGAAAGGATTGTTCGATATTCCAACCGAGCACAGGCTGAGAATGTTTAGGCTTGTCGAGAATTTGGCTGTTGGAGCTCAACTGCCCGAATCAATGCACGGAGCAGGCTCGCCAGCTGCACAGAAGATAATGATATGGAGAAGAGGTGCGATAGACATGAAAAAAGAATTAGCCAAGGTTATAGCAGGAATAAAACCAGATGAGAACTTCAAAAAGATCACTGGCAAGATTGAGGAGGAATTTTTCAAAGAAATCGTAGAAAAAGCGAGGAGGGAATGGTATGGGGAAAGATAAGGGTGAAAAAGCATACGAATTAGCGTTCAAATACGAGGTAGAGTACGGAGGGTGTGCTCAAACAACACTTGCTGCTATTTTTGATGTTTTGAAAGTGGACGCTGAAGATGCATTTAAATCAGCAACTGGACTTGGAGGGGGAATTGGAGTCCTAGGTGATGGTACATGTGGAGCGGTAGTAGGAGGGGTAATGGCTATTGGTTACTTTTTTGGTAGAGACAAAAGGAATTTTGCAGATCCAGAAAGAAAGAGGTTTGAGGTATATAGACTGGCAAGAGAATTTTATTTAGCATTTAAGGAGAAATTAGGCACAGCAAGATGTCATGACATACAAAGAAAGCTTATGGGCAGAACTTTTGATCTATTGGATCCGAAAGATTGGGAAGAATTCTTGAAATTAGGCGGCCATACAGATAAATGTCCTTCCGTGACCGGTACAGCTGCAAAACTAGCAGTAGAGCTAATTCTTCAAAATTTGGAGAGATGAGAATTGGAATAAAATACTGCGGTGGCTGTAATCCCACTTATGAAAGGGAAAAAATAGAGGAAATAATCAGAAAAAACTTCACCAGCGCTGAAATAGTGTATACTTCTAATTTAACGGATGTTGATGTGCTTGTACTCATTAGCGGTTGCAAACATGCATGTGCAATTGAGTCAATTGATGAAAACGATGTGCAAAAAATAGTCTCTTTCGATGAACCAAGAAATGAATGGGAGATAACCAAGGAAATAAAATTAGCCCTGAAAAACAAATAAAATGGATAGACAATTACTTTTATAAAAACAAGTTAGATAGAGATTTCTAGATCTAGACTTCTAACAAAAAGAAAATTAAATAATTAAAGGCTAAGAACCTCCTTCACCGCTTCCTCCTTTTCTGCAAGATCTGCCAAGTATTGGAGAAATATTATCGCCGCTGTTGGTGAGCCACCACCGTGGATAGCTCCAAGCAGGTGAGAACTCGTTGCCCAGAACTCTATGAATTTTATTATTTTAAGTCTTTGTTCTGTAGTAAAGTTCTCACTCCCCCTCAGATACTTTTCGACGAGCTTTCCTATCTCAGGATTCTTCAGATCGAACTCAGATGGGGCTGTAACGGGGATCCCTCCTGCAATGTCGGCGAGGTGCATTATAACTTTATTAAAGCCTTCTACTCCA
>QMZD01000021.1 GCA_003662985.1 Archaeoglobales archaeon
TCCTAAAACAGGTTCAGGGTAGATGGCCATACCTAATTTTACAAAGAAAGAAGAGAGAGCAGAAAAAAGACCTGCAAAAATGGCTAAAAAGATCCCGATTAAATCAGCTTTTATCTTAGACGGTTTGGATAGGAGGAAAATTCCTGTAAAAATTAAAAAAGTCATTAAAATTAATTTAATTGATAAATATTCACCTATTAAGACACCTAGTACAATAGCAAAATATATTCTCGTTGCAGATAAAGGAGCAGTCAAATTGACTCCTATTCGATAGATAGCTGTGTAAAATGCTGTTCTAGCAATTAGAAAATTAAAAATACCCGCAATCGCCATTAAAACCAAAAAATCGAAACTTAATTTAGTTTCATCCATTAGTATTGTAAGCACACCAAATAGAATTGTTGGTACTAGAATGCTGATTAGGGTTCCAGAAAACACATCTAATCTATCACTTCCCTTCCTTATACAAATTTGGTGGAGACTAAAAAAAAGTGGTATAGATAATACTACTAACACGTCGTACATAAACTAAGGTTCAAGATAGTATGCAATCCCAGCCATCAGTCTCCTAGCAGTCCTACTGATCGTTACAGATTCTATGTATACATGTTTCTCTTTTTCTTTAGCTTTCACTCCAACTTCGAGTATACCTTTCGGGTGTCCGATAATCACCTTTTCTTCACTTTCAACTGCAACATCATTTACTACTGTTCCAGGTATCTTTGAGGCTATTGCAGTGCATATCGCCCCTGTAACCGGATATGCGTGATGCATTTTTTGAAGAGAGAAGAGCCTAGCCAGTATAGTGTAATCTGATTTATCGATAATCCTCTCTTTTGTGGTTTTATATGTTTTAGGTGAACTAACTAATGCAATAAAGGGGAAGTGTGGGGATTTAATTGTAGCGTCATCCTCAGTCTCCACCAATCCTATAAATTTAGCGGCCGTTGATCTGATTTTTTCTATTATCTGCATTTTTTGAGCGGGAATTTCTGAGGGATGTTCGTCACCCCTTAGTCCGAGTTCTTCAGCTTTAACAAATACTGCTGGATTTGCAGCATCAACTATCGAAATTTCGACAATCTTATCGTTAATATTTATAAAATCTTTTGGATTTCCCGTCGGTAATAATTTTCCCGTCATAGATCCACTTGGATCGTGCCAAATTACATCAATTCTGGCTCCTGGGTTAGGTACACCATCTATGTAGTAGTTTCCTTCATACTTTGTGGCGCCATTTTCGACCGGAACAATGGCATCTACTCGTTTATCTGTGTTAACGTTATACATTCTAACTCGTGTACATGGCTCCTGAACTTCAACCAATCCTTCATCAATAGCAAAAGGTGCCACAGCAGAAGTTAGATTTCCACAGTTTCCGGAATAGTCTATCTCATACTTTTCTATTCCAACTTGGCCAAATAAATATTCTACATCTATACCACGCTTTTTACTTTTCCACACAATCATAGTCTTACTGGTAACCGTGTATGCTCCTCCTAAACCATCAATTTGAATAGGGTCTCCGCTACCAAAAATTTTGAGGATAATTTTGTCACGTTCTCTGTTATCTTCTGGTAAATTCTCTCGTTTGAAAAATATACCCTTGCTGGTTCCACCTCTCATTATAACACATGGTACTCCAATTAAAGCCATTTTCATATCTCCTCCTTCGCTTCTTTGTACCGTTTTATGTGAATTCTATAGACAATAAAAACTAACCCCAGCATGATGCCTCCTATCGTATTTAATAAGTAGGAATTATCTGGGTAGAGCAGGAGTGCAGACGCCGCAAGAAGAATAAACCTTTCGACAATAGTAAGTTTCTTGTAAAAGTAACCGAAAATGACGCTAGCCAACGTTGTACTCCCTACTGCAACGCAAACGAATCTTAAAATTGTGCTTAAGGGGTTACCGATTAATAACAGTGAGGAGTCATATATAAATACAAATGGGGCTATAAATCCTGTTAAAGCGAAAACGACCCCCCATACTCCTGCTTTCCAGAAATCAGCTTTGGCAATTCCACATGCCGCAAAGGTTGCAAGAGCAACCGGAGGGGTAATTGGCCCCATTATCGCGAAGTAGAAGAGAAATAAGTGTGTGGGTAAGGGGTCGAACCCTAATGATATCAAGGGGTTTGCAAATGTTACAGCCGCAAAAATATAGGCAGCAGTTGCTGGAACCAACATGCCTAGAAGAAGTGCACCAACCATTGCTATAATTAGGGCAATTAGATTATTGCCGCCCGCTAATGCAATCATTAAATTGGAGATAGATACGCTTAGCCCGGTTATAGCCATCACAGTTGCAGCTATATCCGCAGCTATGATTATTGCACCAATTGTCACGAGGCTTTTTACCGAGTCAACGATATTATCAATTAGAATTGTTTTATCTACTCTTGTTGTTTTTCGGAGGTTAGGAACAATTAATGCGGTGATCACACTCCAAAATGCTGCCCACATGACGGAAGGAAGAGTGGGGAGCAAGATTAGAAGAACTACGAGAGGGATCAATAGTAACCATCTATCCTTAAGTACCTCCCTTAGTTTTGGGAGCTGATCCCTTGGCAAACCCACTAGCCCATTAGCCTTTGCATAATAATGAATTGCTGTGAATTTTGTAAAAAAGTAAAGTATAGCGGGCAAGACTGCTGCCAAGGCTATTTTGATATAAGGCACTCCTATGAGTTCTGACATAATAAAGGCACCAGCACCCATTATCGGTGGCATGAGCTCTCCACCGCAACCGGCTGCAGCTTCAATTGCTGCTGCTATATGGCGTTGAAAACCAACGCTTATCATTGCTGGAATCGTTACGCTTCCTACAGCCATCACTTCTGCCACAGGACTGCCCGTTATCATTCCAAAAAGGGCGCTTGCCCAAATAGAGACTTTTGCTGGTCCACCACTCATCCATCCTGTAAGGGATTGGAAAACATCGATGATGAACTTTCCTAATCCTACCGCCATCATAACACCTGCAAATATGAGAAACCCCGAGATTATTGTTATGACTAAAACAGTTAATCTTCCAAAAATGCCCTCAGTTGCCCCGTAATATATATTTCCAAGATACATGAAAGAAATGAACCATTGGAAGTCCAGTGGTTCGTGAACCCATACCATCGGAAGCCTATCTCCCAAAAAAGCATATACTAAGAACAGTACTAAAATAACCGTAAGTATCTTCCCGGCAGTCCTTCTTACTAACTCTAAAAGTAGAATGATAGACAGTACTCCAAATACCACCTCATAAATAGGAATTTGAAGAATAAAACGGGGAGTTTCATGAATATAGTACGATGGAATCAAAGCATAAACTGCAATTCCAAATCCTAGAATTCCAAGAAACCAATCAAACATAAGATTTCTAGTTTTTTCATGGTCACCAACAGGGAAAAAGAGGAAACCTAATAGATATATAAATGCAACCCCTACAGAGAGAATATATTCTAATCGAAAATACTTCAATCCCTCCCCGGATATGACGAATAGAATAAATATTGCAAATATTATCGAAATTGCTTTAATAATCTTAACTTCCCATACTCTAAGCGGCAATTCTTCCTGAAGCACTTAGCCACCTCGATGAATAAAAATTTAAAAAATAAAAAGCTTTTCATATTCTGTTGGCCATTTTTATTTCTATTTCTTGTATTCTGGTGGTATTAGCTCTTCTGGAACTTGTATGCCCTTTTCAACATAGTATTTTACTACACCTGCATGCAAAGGTACCGGAGCTGATTTAAATATAAGTTCAGGTTTGAAGTACTTGTGCTGCACGTACAATCTTTTCGCTACCTTGGTATTCTCCCAATAAGCTTTGACCATCTGGTAGACAGTTTCTTCAGGAACATCTTGTGTGGCCCATATTATCTGATAAGCTGCCGGACCTTCATATTTTACGTCGACTCCCTTGTAAATCTTTTCTCCAGAAGCATCAACAGTATACATGGAATACGGTAGCTTCTCTCTAATTATTTTAACCTCATCGGCTGAAGGAGGAACGAGTTTTAGATCGTACCTTATACAGAATTCCTGCACTGTTGGATTGGGAAATCCAACAAAGAAGTAAGCATCAATCGCACCGGTTACGAGCTGCTCCATGGAATCACGATGCCCCAATTCCACTATTTTGCTTGGGTGGACATCCAAAACACCCATGATGTCTCTAAACATCTTATTTGCCACAAACTTAGGGCTCCCTATGCTTATTGGCTTACCTGAAACATCACTCCATGATTTAATATCCGAATCTGCTCGGACAACAAGCTGACCTGGGAATATATTGGACACAAAGACTGCTCTTAACTGATGATTTCCAGCTTTCCAGAGATCACGTGCATCTATATCGCTGCCAGCTGCCATATCAACTTTGCCCTGTAAGAGTAGCGGGAGGTTAGCAGCACTTCCACCACCGGCTTGATTTATTATATATATATCCACCCCTCCTGCTCCAATAGCGGAGATTATCGCTGCCGTGCTTGCATATGTTGAGCCCCCAGTACTTCCCGAAACAATTGTTAGCTTTTTAATTGTTTCAGTAGGTGCAGTGGTTGGGGTTGCAGTCGGAGTTTCAGTCTTAACTGGAGTTGGTGTCGGTTGTGTGGTAGGCTGGGCACATCCAATCAAAAAAACAGCCATTAGAATTGCCGCCACCAGCACCACGCGATATGCTTTAAAATCCCCTTTTCTCATGCTAAATCATGGAATAAATTGAATATAAAATACTTTTGATTGTATTACTCTAAGAAAGATAAAAAACCAAAGAAAATTAAAGTATTAGTAGAAATAAAAAGAATACGTCCGAAATATTTTTAGAACGCCATCAAATAATGGAGCACACTTATGGACATGTTAGAATATGATGTGGTAATTATTGGAGGGGGAATGGCCGGTCTTAGGTGTGCAATTGGAATTCTTGAAGTTAAAAAGGTAAATGTTGCAATAATCACAAAGTCACATCCTGTAAGGTCGCACTCTGTTGTTGCCGGTGGTGGGATTTCAGGAGCTCTTTGGGAGGGAGATAATCCTGAACTCCACGCATGGGATACCGTAAAGGGTGGAGACTTTCTTGGCGATCAGGACGCGATAGAGAGATTTACGAATTTAGCACCAAAAGAGATTTTGAGGTTGGAACACTGGGGGGTTCCGTGGGAAAGGAAAGAAGACGGTAGTTTGAAAAATGCTCAGAGGATGGGGGGTCATAGCTTTCCAAGAGCAGTTTTTGTTGGGGATCGGACAGGTCACTTTATTGTTCAGACACTTTACGACACTCTTCTAAAGTACGAAGAATTTATTGATTTTTTAAATGACCATTTCGTAACTTCAATTGTATTAGATAGGGAAAAAATTCATGGGGCAACAGTTTTGGACATTAAAAATGGAGAGGTTACCGCTATAAAGTCAAAAGCGGTAGTCATTGCAACCGGAGGTGCGGGAAGAGTTTACCTTACTACCACAAACGAGGATGCAAATACAGGGGACGGCCTAGCTATTGCGTTTAGATCTGGGTTACCATTGAAAGACATGGAATTCATGCAGTTCCATCCAACAGGCTTGGTTCCCAGAGGAGTTCTGATTACTGAGGCGGCGAGAGGTGAAGGAGGCTATTTAATCAATTCAAAGGGAGAGAGATTTATGAAAAAGTATGCCCCCGAAAGGGCAGAATTAGCTCCAAGAGATATAGTGTCAAGAGGCATAATGAGGGAGATTCTCGAAGGAAAAGGGTTTGAAAGAGATGGAATAAAACATGTTTTGCTAGATATCAGGCATTTAGGTGAAGAAGTAATAAATGAGAGACTATCAAATGTAAGAGAAACCACGATGAAATTGATAGGACTTGATCCAGTAGAAGATCCTATTCCTGTAAGACCATCATGTCATTATACAATGGGAGGTATTCATGTTGATATAAACGGAGCAGCCTTCAATGGGTTATGGGTTGCCGGTGAGGCTGCGTGTGTCAGCATACACGGCGCAAACAGACTTGGAACTAATGCATTAACTGAATGCGTTGTTTACGGTGCTATTGTGGGTAAAGAGGTGGCAAAGCACCTAGATAGATCCAGTGAGTCTAATGTTGCTATTTTGAAGCAAAAATTACTCGAAGATGAGCAAAGAATATCAAAAATCGGTGAAAAAGGAGATAAAGATCTTTATCGGATCAGAAAGAGTTTATGGGAGACAATGGATAGAGAAGTTGGAGTTTTAAGAAATGAGATCGGACTTAAAGAGGCCTTAAAAACTGTTAAAAATCTCAAAACAGATTTCAAAAACATACATATTGGGGATACTAGTAAAATATTCAATACAGCTCTTGTTAATGCTTTGGAACTTGAAAACATGCTAGATATATCTGAAGTAATAATTATGTCTGCCATTAAAAGGAAAGAGAGCAGAGGCGCACATTATAGAGTAGATTATCCAAATAGAGATGATAAAAGCTGGCTCAAACATATTCTAGTTTACAAAACCAGAGAGGGGATTAAAATTGATTATCTGCCCGTAAGAATTACAAAATGGCCCCCAGTAGAAAGGAAATACTAAGTGGTGGGTGATATGGTATACGAAAATTCTAGAGGAATTAGGGGATGGTGGGAAATTAAGGGAAAAAATTTTGAAAAACTACTTTTCATTCTCCACAGGTTATCTGGAGTGGTTGTAGGTTTATACTTCATCCTTCACATTTTTGAGACAAGTACAATCTTAAATGGAGAAGAGGATTGGAAGAGTCTCATGGAATTTTTAAAAAATCCCTTCGCCCACACGGGTCTCCTTATAGTGGCTTTTCTAAGCGTGTTCCATGCATTAAATGGAATTAGGCTTATCTTCGCTGAACAGGGTCTACTTATAGGAAAAATGAGAAGACAGGGATATCCTATAGTTTCCTTCAGTCTCACTGGAATCCAAAGAAAAATGGGGTGGTTTGTAATTCTTCTGACATTCATCCTTGCCCTATATGCCTTTTATCATCTCTTTATAGTTTCTCTGGGGGTGAGGTTTTGAGGGAATCGACCTTTGTGCTAATACAGTATTTAAGTGGTTTATTTGTCTTAGTATTTGGAGCTTTGCATTTTGCAAGCTTAACGTTTCTGGGAGTTAAAAATCTCAATGAGGCCCTAGAATACCAGAATGTACTAACAAGATACAAACAAATTTTCTGGTTATCAATACTTGGAATTTTGATGATCGCTGTAACTTCTCACACCTTTGTAGGGTTTAGAAGTATTCTTATAGAAATAAAACAGGGAAAGAAATGGGAATTATTTGTGACTCTATTTGCTATTATTGCTGGAGGAATTATTATTTTATCCGGTTTTAGGACAATTTTACTTGCTTTCTTGAGGTGAAGAAAATGAATCTTAAATTTAGAATTCTTCGTTATGATCCAGAGGAGAAGAGAAGATACAATCAAGAATATGCCGTTCCATTTCGCAAAAATATGACAATTCTGGACGCACTACTGTATATTAAAGAGAATCTTGATCACTCCCTTTCTTTCCGCTATGCCTGTCAGGCAGGACTTTGTGGGAGTTGTGGAATGATCATCAATGGAAAGGAGAATCTAGCCTGTCAGACAAAGATTGAAGAAGTTGGAAAAATAATCGAGCTCAAACCCCTCCACAATTTTCCAGTAATAAAAGACTTAGTGGTAGATTTTGAAGCAATGTTTGCGAAACACTCATCGATCAGGCCTTATATCTGGAGAGAACAAGAAAAGTTCGATAGTGAATACCTCCAGACGCCTGAAGAATTAGAGAGATTTATTATGGTCGCCAGTTGTATCAACTGCGGGCTTTGTTATAGTTCTTGCCCCGTAACTGGAACGGATAAACTCTATCTTGGTCCTCACGCTCTTGCCCAGTGCTATCGCTACATAATGGACACGAGGGACAAGGATAAGAAGAAAAGGTTAGATATAATAGATTCACCTCACGGGATTTGGAGATGTCATTTTGCAGGTGAATGCAGTGAAGTCTGCCCAAAAGGGGTTGATCCCGCGTATTCTATACAGCAACTTAAAGGTTTCGCTCTTTTAAGAAGAAATGAGTTAAAAAGAATTAGTGTTGCCCCTCTTAAAAAAGAAAAAAGGAAGTTCGAGTAGGTGATAAAATGAATTACGAAAAGGTAACCCCACCAGAAGGAGAGAAAATCAGGTACAAGGAAGGCGAACTCGTAGTTCCTGAAAACCAATCATTTCCTATTTCGAGGGAGAGGTGTAGGCAAAGACGTTGTGCTGGCAGCTATAAAAGTCCTTAGCAAGGCTGCCGAACTCACTGGCAGATATCACGTGGCCCAAGATTTATGCAGAGAGAGGATCCTACAAATTATATGGAAAATACTTGCCGGAGGATACGATCAGAGCTATAAAAGAGTTCAGAGTCTTTTTGAAAGGGTTCCTATAAAAGAGGAAAATAAAATACTATCGGACTTAAAAGCAGAACCGGATAAGTGATTCAGTCTAACAAGACAGAAACTTAATGAAAGATTCGAGACCTTACGTTAATCCTTTAAGAGGGCATTTAATCTTCGGCATAATATTTGTTGCCTTTTACATTATTTTAAGGAATGTAATAATGCCTGACATCAAGATTGAATTTTATTCTCCTCTAATTTTGGGAATAGTAATCCATCTAATCGTCGTCAGGCGATTAAACCTCATTTCAGACTCTTTAATCCCAAAAGTGGGAGAGCTAAGAAAAGATCCAATACCCTCCACTTCAAGAGCAAGGAGAGTTATCAGAAATGGCTAGCCTACAATTGGATTCATAATCGCTCGAAGATGGGAAAACCTCCACATAAGCGGGTTGTGATTGCTGGAAAACCTCACAAAGTAAAGCATCCAAGGAGTTGAGACCATGAAACGTTTATTTTTGGTTATTTTAATGATCCTCGTTTTACCTCTAATAGTTAATGCTGAAATCTGCAAAGATACCACTAACTGGTGGACTGGTTACACTTCATACAATCGTGTAGATTCAGGAATCGACTTTTCGACTTCTGATCCAGCCCAAAAGAACGATTACCTTTCGTACATGGCTTTTAAATACAAAGGACAGCCAATAAGAGCAATAGCTCTTTACTCTAACAAAATTTACATCTTCAAAGTTGCCTACACGGGATTAACACTTTATAACTTCTCGGGAACTGCAACATTGAAGGATGTAAACGATAACATCCTAGGAAATGCTTCTTATGAGGTAAAGAGAAACTACAAGCTTTTAACTGATATATGGAAGGGATACGTAGGGTTTACTTTTGGGATTCTGATATCGATTGGAATCAGATCCAATACGATCAGGAGATAAGGGTTTACTTCAATGCTCCAGAAGTTGAAGGTCATACATTCTCAAAATTTGTTCCCAACATCTACGATGGTTCAGCTTTTACCGTTGAAGGGAACACTTTGGAGGAGTACGATATCGGTTTCTATGCAAAAGCTCAGGAGGATGTATGGGAAACGGGGTTTCTTCGAGATCTTCCATTATCGAGCTCAAGGGAATCCAGTAGTTCAGAGATTGAGGTTTTTGGTTACTAATGCAGAACTTGCAGAAGATGTTTATTATCAACTAACTCAGGTATACTAAGTAGGGGAACTTTACAAGTTCGAAGCTTGGAACTTTTCAGGGGAAACGTACAACTTTGTAATAACTGATTACTCAAACAACGTTTATACAAGCGTAAATTCACCAGAACCCTTTGAATACTACACGTTTAACGCAATTAAAAGCGTTGAGCTCAGAAATCCGGATACTGATGAACTGATCGAGACTTTAAACTTTGAATATTGTGGAGTTCCCGGAAGAGGGGGAGAAGAGAGCAATAACGCAACCGTGAGCTTCTACTTTATCGATGTTACGGATAACTCGATTATTAACGACGTTCAGCTCCAACAACTATGGAACTGCTGTTATAGAGGTTGATCCTAATTCAACCTACGAGTACTCAGTTTCAAAGGATGGATACTATTCCGTTCACGATTCCGTAACCGTTGGAACTGAACAAGAAACCGTTACTGTTACCCTAATCCATGTTATTCCTACTTCTACCCCCACCCCTACCCCTACGGCCTCACCTACTCCCACATCTACGCCTTCAGGAGGAACTGGAGGCTTAGGAGGGAATTATGACACTTATGATTGGATAGAGGAATCAACCTCATCTATCAGAATGCTGAGGGATTGATTGGGTTGGGATTGTTTGCCTCCTTTGTTGGATTCTTGAAGCTCATGAGGTGGAGGAGATGATCAGGAAGCTAATCCCGTTTTTCTCGGTTTCCTTAATGCTCTTAATGGTAACTCCCACCTCAGCTTCAATATTTGATTTACTTGGAGAACCGGAAATTTGGATCAGCTTAACAGATATCCAAGATTCTTTTACTTATGTTGCTCCAGAGGGTAAAGTGGTTATTGATGCCAAATACTACCTCGATTCAGGGGGAAAGCTTGCAAACATCTATGCTGACATCCCTAAGTACCCGATCAAGAACTACGGAAAGTTCAAGGTGATAACTGGCGGTGATCGCTTTCTCGTCGAGAGAAAGTTCAAAGATCCCTTCTTCATCAAAAACCATGCTCGATTGATCTTCTCGGCCAACGAACTTCCTGAAGTCAACGATACCACCTATGCATTCTGGAGGAGGTGGGTAATTGTAGAATTCCCAAACAAGTTTCCACCAAATCCCAACTTATTGGATGATTTAACAATCGGAAAAGAACTTTCCGGCCTTCTAAATAAGGTCCTCTACAACTTAACTAGAATCGAGGAAGTTGGGGTAACTAAGACCGACAAAGTCGAAAAGGCGATGCAGGAGTGGATGGCTCGATCGAATAACGTCTATGCCTTCGTAAGAGAGATGCCTGAAATTGATCCAGCTGCTTATGAAGAGAAGGACAAGCTTTATTCAGCCTATACCCAATTTTACTCTGAAAAAGGTTATCCTCCAAAAGCGAAGAACGTCTTTGCTCAGGAACTTCCACGTTTTGTTCCGGTGAGGGCTGAAAGGCCGAGGCTGCATGGCAAGAGAGTTCAAGTGTGGAGAGGTATCAGACTAAAAGAAGTAAAACCAGAGGATGTTGCTATTGAATCTGAAGGATTTTGTTACGATGTTGATTTAACAAAGTATGAAGGTGGTTGGTGATCTTAATTTACAATCCCTCACAATGTGTGATTTGGACGAAAAACTTTATATATTTTGGACTAAAGAAGTGTAAACATGAAACTCAAGAAAGTAGGAAAGGTGAAGATTGGGAAGGATTCAACAAAAGGGTATGTTTATCCAAAGCTTAGACTCCCTAAAGACTTTAGCGATTTGATAGGGGAAAAAGTGAACATCTATGAGGCTTTTCTGGAGGGAGGTAGAGGGATTTTAATCCTTCCTGAAGGAGTTGGGCAAATTGGACAAAATGAGTTGGACAATTTGGAAGTAGTTGGACGGAAAGATGAAACTGAGGAAAGACTTTCAAGGTTGGAAAAAGCTATTGAAAAATTAACCAAGCTTATTGAGGAATAAGCCTGAAAATAAGCAAGAGACATCCGAGGAGAATGGGCTCGGCCGGATTTGAACCGGCGACCTCCGCCTTGTAAGGGCGACGTCATAACCGCTAGACCACGAGCCCTCCTTAATGCCTACTAATGCTATCAGCACGTCAGCTATTAAAGTTTAACGATACCCAGCTATCAGGCTGGTGGAAAAA
>QMZD01000022.1 GCA_003662985.1 Archaeoglobales archaeon
AGCCTACTCCATATCTAGGTTCAGCACTTTTGCCCTCGTTTATCCTTTCGTCTATTCGATGGATAAGTACTTCTTACTTTTCTTCATCGGATTTGCAATAGCGAGGGTTGAGATACCTTTTGAGGTGCATAGACTCGTACAACCGGCGGTGTCAGCTGGTGGCCTAATAATTATGGGTCTATTCGGTTACTTTATTCTTACAAATCTTCCTATCGATCCTGAGAGAACACAAAAAATAGGATTGGGCTTTCTTGTATTTCTTGTAATTCTTGCTGCGACATCTCTTGCAAATCTGTCGGAGAGTGGAGCTGCGAAATGGCTCAGGAATTCTAGAGCCTTTCTTCTTTCCTTTTTGGTTTTAGCTGTGGTTTACTACATCGCAATCAGGCCTAGGATTCTTGAGAGAAGCGGTCTTGTGAACTTTATGGAGTGGGTTCTTGTTGGGATATTTCTTCTGAAATTCTCCAACGATCTCAGGAAGTCTGTATCCGTTGAGGAGGTTGAAGCGGTTGAGGTTCACAGGCAGAGACTTTCATACAAAAAGGATGAGATGCTGGAGCGGTTGAGGGAAGCGAGAAAACTTTTCCTTGAAGAGGGTAAGAAGTCACCACTGATAGCTACCCTTTCTAGAATTTTGGTGGATGCTGGATGGAGTGAAGACAGAATCGCCGCTTTAATTTCTCCTTTAATATCTTATGAGGATGAGAAAATGCCCAAATTCTCGTTTGGGTGGGAGAAAAATATGATTGAAAATAAAAATAAAAAGAATAGAAGTAAAATTTTAAGCAGAATTGAAGAAAAACTGAGTAAGGAGGGTGTTGGAATTGGATCTTAGAACCTTTAGCAGGAAGAGTTGGGACATAATAGATTCGGTCTGTAGCGTTTACGTTGGAAGCACGGACATAGTCGAAAAGATGCTTGCCGCCTGTCTTACGAACGGGAATGTTCTGTTTGAGGACTATCCAGGGCTTGGAAAGACCTTGCTTGCGAAGGTTTTTGCCAGAGTTATCGGATCCTACTATAGCAGAATACAGTTTACCCCCGATTTGCTGCCTGCTGACATAACAGGTACGAAGGTTTGGAGGCAGAGCACAGGTGAATTCGTTCTGGTGAGAGGGCCCATATTTACGAATGTCTTACTCGCTGATGAAATAAACAGGAGTCCACCAAAAACGCAGGCTGCGTTGCTGGAAGCTATGGAGGAAAAACAGGTGACTATAGAGGGTGAAACCTATCCGTTGGACCCCCCGTTCTATGTGATAGCAACTCAGAATCCGATAGAGCAGGAGGGAACGTATCCATTGCCCGAAGCTCAGATGGATAGATTTCTGATAAGGATGTCTCCTGGATATCCTGAGAGCGTTGAATCGGAGATGGAAATATTGAGAAGGAGAATAGACTGGAAAGTCGACGACCCCACTTCTCACATCCAACCCGTTGTGAGCCTCCAGGAATTCAGGAACATGCAGGAGATAGTTGAACACATCTTCGTCGATGAGAGCATTCTGAGATACATAACTGAAATCGTGAGGGCGACGAGAGAACATGAGCTGGTTGAGATAGGCTCTAGCCCAAGAGGCGGTCTTGCTCTGCTTAAGATCTCTCGAGCTCTGGCTGCAATCGACGGGAGGGACTTCGTCATTCCGGATGATGTCAAGAGGGTTGCGTTCGAAACGCTCTCTCACAGAATAATTCTGAACGTTGAGTACCTTATCGAAGGGGTGAAGCCGGAGTCTGTCATCGAAGATGTCTTGAAGAGCGTTGAAGTGCCAAAAAAGGAGGAGGTTAGACCGTAAGATGGTGTATTTAATAGGGAGATAGGATGAAAATCAGAAAGGGTACATACGTGCTGGTAAAGACCTCAATGTTTCTTTTAGTGTTAGGCATCCTTCTCACCTCCTACGAGTTGGTAGCCCTTTCTGTTTTTCCTATACTCTTCCTCTTAACTCCCACATTCCCAGTTAGAGTTAAAATCCTCGGCCACCACCTTGAAGGTGGAGGATACGTTGGAGAGAATTTCAAAGTAGTAATTACGATGTCAGCTTCTGGGTTTGGTGTTTTAAAGGTGATGCACAAGCTTCCTGAGCATTTTGAACTCTCAAAAGGAAGTAACGCGGCTGCAAGGTTTGTTGTGGGATCAGCTGGGATAAGGATAGATTATGAGGCGATCCCAACTAAGAGGGGGAGATATTCTTTGGGGAAGGTTGTGGTTCAGGTTGAAAATCCATTCCTCACAGGAAAGCTATTCGTGAGAGAGCTTGAAGTGCCTTTGGAGATCGAAATCAAGCAAAGGGTGCCAAAGGTTATCAAGATAGGTGTCCATAGGGGTATAGCCAGATCACCAACTCCTGATGTTGATATATCTAAAATCGGAGTGCCAGGAACTGATTTCAGGGAGATAAGGGAGTACGTTTCAGGAGATCCCGTGAAGTTCATCAATTGGAAAGCAAGCGCGAGAAAAAATGAGGTCATGGTAAATCAGTATGAGGTTGAGGGGAAAAAATCCGTTTGGATATTTCTGGATGGAAATCCCTACATGAGGCATGGAGAGCTTATAAGAAACTATTTTGAGGCTGCAGTCGAAGCTACAAATGCCATATCATACTACTTCACCCAAAGAGGGTATAGAGTTGGGCTTTACATCATTGGACATAGGAAGTACCTTTACCCTGACACGGGAAGAAGGCAGTTCCGAAGGATAGTGGATGAGCTGATTAGGGTAGAACCTTCTGAGAATGTTGAATCTCTGGAAGAAGCGTTTGAGAACTCAAAAACCCTTTTAATAACCTATAAGCCTTTGATATACTTCATTACAAGGATAGAGTATTCAAAACCGGTAAGGGCCGTGCTAAAGGCATCTAAAATCTCGAAAAGAGGGAGAAAAGCTCCAGTTGAGGTGATAGCACTCGCTTCCAATGAGAAAACGGAAGAAGATCTTTCTGCATTAGCCTTAAGAATTTTAAGAGGGTCTCTTGAGGCGAGGATAAGGTCTGCAGGTGTTAAAATGACCGTTTGGGAAATTGAAAAACCGTTATCCCAAATCCTTTTGAGGGAGGTTTTGTACGCTTGAGGTGGTTAAGGTTTAAGAAATCCGATTCAGAGGAAAAAAGAATTGAGATTAGAGGTAGTTATCTAATTCTCGGACCGGTTATTAATCTTCTTCTTGCGGAATTCGCATCTTATCAGGCTTTATTGGCTCTCTCCCAACCTCCAATTTTGGTATTAGTTTCCAAATACTTCGCTCTCCAACTACTCTATCCTGTCATCCTCTCCATCCCAATAATCCTCCTGATCTTCAGGAAAAATCCCTTTTCCTTTGGGCTTTTCTACTTCCTCCTTCTCTTGAGCGCAGGGAATCTATTGTCAAGAAGCGAGCTTTTTTATGCATGTCTTGATGGTCTATACCTGAAATTCCCGGAATTTGCTTCATATCTTAATTCCGTCTTTTCTTCTGCCAAAGACGTGAACATCTTTGCGTTACTGCTTAACATCGTATGGCTTTTCGTACTCTCGCAGCTGATATGGATCTCAACGGAGAAGGGAAGAGAAATGGAAGAGCGGGGAATGAGTTCGAAGAATCTGGTTGCATTTCAATGGGGATTTGCTTTTATCTCAACCTATTTAATATTCCTTCTCTATCCTGCTGTATTCACCTTAAATTTTGTGTTTGAGGCACCGTTAGTCATTGTGGGAATTATAGGAGTAGGGGTATTTATTGCCGCAACTTTTCTGTTATCCCGTTAGGTGAATTTAACATTGACAAAATTTTTAATATTTCCGTTCAACCTGTATTATGGAATACATAAATTCGTACTTGGATAAGATGAGGACACTTCTTGAAAAAGGGGGGGACAGGGAGCTATTTCACGAGCTGATAGATGAGGTTAGCATCGAATCCATGTTCATATCTGATGTGAAGAGAGTTTATGAGAAGTACAGGTCGGGAGAAATTCGGGAGGAGGATGCGAGGAAGAATTTGCATTTACTCAAGCTCTATGTTATCTCACAGTTACAAAAACACAGAAAAAAGGTGCTTGAATTCTTCGACGAAGTAAAAGATCTTCCAGAACTGGATGCAGAGATGGTAAAGAGGATTGTGGAGTTCATAGAGGATGCTGAGTGGCAGCTTTGATATTGGATGATCGATTAAAATACTGGCATGAAATAATTAAAGCTGTGTGAATTTTTCTTTTATCTTTTCCACCTTCTCGAGTATCTTCTCCTCGTTTAGAGTCAGAAGCTCCCCTTCCTCCATCAGAATTTTCCCATCGACTATCGTGTGGCTTACTTCACAGCCAAAGGAAGAGTAAACGATGCTGTAGAGGGGATTGTAGAGTGGAGTATAGTTAAAGCTTTTTTTCAGCAGTATGATGTCAGCCAATCTTCCCTTTTTCAACTCTCCACCATCCAGTCCATAGGCCTTGTAGCCGTTTCTGGTTGCCATCTCCACCACATCTCTTGCATGGAGTGCATCGGCCTTTCCCGTCCGAACTTTTTGGAGGAGGGATGTAAGTTTGATCTCCTCAAAGAGGTTATAGGTGTTGTTCGATGCAGCTCCATCCGTTCCGAGACAGACGTTTATTCCGGATTCAACCATATCTGTAACTCTAGCTATTCCAGAAGCTAATTTCATGTTGCTTATCGGGTTATGGACCACGCTGACACCTTTTTTGGCAAGTATCTCCATTTCTTTGTCGTTTATCCATATTGCGTGAGCCATCACCGTTTTTGGCCCGAGGAATCCGATCTCATCGAGCTTCTCTATGGGTGGCAGACCAAATTTCTGTTTGAATTCTTCCACTTCATCTTTTGTCTCCGAAACGTGGATGTGAATTCCTACTTTAAGTTCATCGGCCCTATCCTTCACCATTTTTAGAAATTCCAGAGAGCACGTATAGGGTGCATGGGGACCAAAAATCGCCTTAATCCTTCCGTCGTTCCATCTTTTTATGAAGTCCTCTCCTATTTCCAGTTCCTCTTTTGCTCTTTCGGAATCCCCTCTGTCGGCCATTCCATAGCAAAGAACCGCTCTTATGCCCGATTCAATGCAGGCTTTTGCAACTTCGTCCATATGTATGTAGAGGTCTGAGAAGCAGGTTGTACCGGTTCTCAGCATCTCAAGAATCCCGAGCATTGAACCCCAGTAAACGTCCTTGGCATTTAGCAGTCTCTCTGCTCTCCATATTTTCGTTTTCAGCCAGTCCATGAGAGGCATATCTTCGGCAAACCCCCTAAAGAGGGTCATCGCAAGGTGGGTGTGGGCGTTGAAGAGCCCTGGAAGGACAAGATTTTTGTCTGCTTTTATCTCTAACTCTCCTTTAATCTCCTCTTTTCCAACATAACTTATTTTATGCCCATCGATACCGATATTTGCTCTGATGAATTCTCCGTTTATGTAACATAGTCCATCTTTAATTGCTAAATCGTGCATGTTCCCTTTTAATTTGAAGCAGATAAAAGGGTTTTGACTTGAGAGTTTGACTTCGAGGGAGTTAAATATCCGACGGTAAAATCTGGGAAAGGAGTGGGTAATTTGAAAAGGCTTCCACCCTCTCTCAGGCACAGAAAAAGATATATTGCATTTAGACTTATTGGACATAGCGGCGATCTCGACAAAAGAGAGATCGCTCTTAAACTGATGGACAGCATGATATCGCTGTTTGGAGAAGTAGGTAGCTCTCATGCTGGCATATGGATTGAATACTTCGATGGAGAATTCGGTATAGTGAGGTGTTACAACAAAGCCCTTGAAAAGGTAAAAGTCGCATTGAGCTTAATAAATGAAGTAGAAGGGGAAAGAGTTTTGCCCCTGATAATTGGGGTAACTGGAACGATTAAAAAGTGTAAAACCAAATATTTGGAGGTGCTTAGAAATGCAAATACCGCAAATGGGTTATGACCGGGCGATTACAGTTTTCAGCCCTGATGGTAGACTTTTCCAGGTTGAATATGCGAGAGAAGCTGTAAAAAGAGGGGCAACGGCAATAGGAATCAAAACAAAGGAAGGAGTCGTTATTTTAGCTGACAGAAGGGTTGCAAGCAAGCTTCTGGAAGCGGATACGATAGAGAAGGTTTACAAAATTGATGAACATATTTGTATAGCCACTTCTGGTTTGGTTGCCGACGCTAGGGTTTTGGTTGACAGAGCGAGGATAGAAGCTCAGATAAGTAGGCTTACTTACGATGAACCTATAAGCGTGAAAGATCTTGCAAAAAAGATCTGTGATTACAAACAGCAGTATACACAATTCGGGGGGGTGAGGCCCTTCGGTGTATCTCTTTTGATTGCTGGTGTTGATGAGGATGCGAAGCTCTATGAAACAGATCCGAGTGGAGCTTTGCTGGAATATAAGGCAACGGCTATTGGAGCGGGCAGAAATGTGGTAATGGAGTATTTTGAAAAGGAGTACACTGAAGATTTGTCGCTTGATGATGCCATCGTAAAGGGTCTTATTGCGATGGGAAAGGCGATTGAGTCTGAGGTAAAGGCAAACGCAATTGATATGGGTATTGTTAGGGTGGAAGACAAGAAATTCAGGCAGCTTACTGAGGAAGAGCTTGAGCCATACGTTGAAAAGGCGAATGAAGTTTTGAAGGAAGAACTCTCCAAGGGGTAGACATGGTCTCCTTGGATAAGGCGGTGATCGCAAGGATAAAAAAGGGAGGAGAGACCTTCGAGGTTTTGGTCGACCCTTATCTTGCCAGAGATCTGAAGGAGGGCAAAGAAGTCAATTTTGAAGATCTCATAGCGAGCGAAGAAGTTTACAGGGATGCTAAAAAAGGTGAGAGGGCTCCTTTGGAAGAGCTAACGAAATACTTTGGAACCAACAATTTCGAAGATATAGTTAGAACGATCATTCTCGAAGGAGACGTTCAGATTACCGCTGAACAGAGAAGGGAAATGTACGATCAAAAGAAAAAGCAAATCGTCGAGTTCATCAGGAAGAATACGGTTGATCCAAGAACGGGAACCCCCCATCCTCCAGCCAGAATCGAGAGGGCAATGGAGGAAGCCAAGGTCCATATCGATATTTTCAAGACTGTTGAAGCCCAAGTTAAAGATATAATCAAAGCTCTTAAGCCGATAATTCCAGTAAGGATTGAAGAGGTTGAGGTCGCCATCAAGATCCCACCTGCATACACGGGAAAGGCTATGGGTGCGATATACTCCTTCGGAAATGTTGTTCAAGAAGAATGGCAGAAAGATGGAAGCTGGATCTGCGTTTTAAGAATCCCGGCAGGAATGCAGGGGGATTTGCTTGATTTGCTGGGCAGAGTTGCCCAGGGTGAAGCATTAACAAAAGTTTTGAGGAGGATTCATGGATGATTACCGGATCAAGAAAGCTGGTCCTTCCAGGAGATCTTGTGAGTACCAATCCCCGGACAGCTGGATATGGGACTTTTGTTGAAAATGGGAAGGTTTATGCCAAGATAATGGGATTGATGGATAAAACAGAAAACATGGTTAGGATAATCCCTCTTAAAGGTAGATACATACCCTCTCCGGGTGATCTCGTTATAGGAATAGTTAGGGAAGTTGTATCTAACGGGTGGAATGTTGACATAAACTCTCCTTATTCCGCTTTTCTACCAACTTCTGAAAAGCCGGAGAGTAGGGCGAGAAAGGTAAACGATGTTCTCGATATGGATGATGCGATAGTTGCAAAAGTAGTTGCGATCGATCCAAAGATGAAAGTAACGCTCACCATGCGTGACAAGGTTTGCAGGCCAATAAGATTCGGAAGGATCGTTGCAATAAACCCAACGAGGGTTCCCAGGGTTATTGGGAAGAAAGGAAGCATGATAAAGCTCCTGAAAAACGAGCTCGGAGTTCAGATAATTGTAGGTCAGAACGGCCTGATTTGGTTGAGTGGAGACAGAAAAAAAGTTGACATTGTTGAGGAGGCAATATATATAATCGAAAAGGAAGCCCACACAGAGGGGCTCACGGATAGGATAACTGAATTCATAAAAAAGAGAAAAGAGGGTATAAAGGATGAATGAGATGGACGAAGGTTTAGGAGTTAAGGGCGCTCAGAAGGAAGATAAAAAGGAAGATATCCGGCTAATTGTTGATGGAAAAAGGCTGGATGGAAGGGATTTTGAGGAATTGCGCCCAATAAAAATAGAGGCAGGAGTCCTCAAAAGGGCTGACGGTTCTTGTTATCTGGAGATGGGAAGAAACAAGGTTGTTGCAGCGGTTTATGGGCCAAGAGAAGTACATCCAAGGCACCTGCAGGAGCCAAGCAAGGCTGTTATTAGATATAGGTATAACATGGCTCCCTTCAGTGTTGAGGAGAGAAAGAGGCCCGGTCCTGACAGGAGGAGTGTGGAGATCTCGAAAGTCAGTAGGGAAGCATATGAGCCGGTTATAATGAAAGAGTTGTTCCCGAGATCGGGAATTGATATTTTTGTGGAGGTTTTGCAGGCTGATGCGGGAACGAGGACCGCATGTCTCAACGCTGCGACGGTAGCTTTGGTTGATGCTGGAATACCCATGAGGGGATTGATAACTTCCGTTGCCGTTGCAAAGGTTGATGGAGTTCTCGTTTTGGATCCAATGAAGGAAGAAGATAACTATGGTGAAGCGGATGTTCCCTTCGCCTTCGTTATAAGGAATGGCAGAATAGAGTCCATCGCCCTCGTTCAGATGGATGGAAAGATGACAGCTGAGGAGATGAAAACAGCCACGGAGATGGCAAAGAAGGGTGCAATGGAAATCTATAGCCTTCAGAGAGAAGCGATCATGAAGAAGTATGGGGCAATGGAAATCGAGGAGGAGTGAGTATGGGCGAAGAGATCCTGATGGACATAAAAAAGGATTACGTTCTCTCTAAGCTTAGAGATGAGGAGAGAATTGATGGTAGGAAACTCGATGAGATAAGGCCGATAGAAATTGAGACGAATCTAATATCGAAGGCTGAAGGCTCGGCACTGGTAAAGCTGGGAGATACGCAGGTGATGGTTGGTATAAAGATGCAGCCGGGGGAACCCTTCCCCGATGTGCCGGATAAGGGTGTCATAATCACAAATGCAGAACTTGTACCCCTTGCTTCTCCAACCTTTGAAGCTGGACCGCCTGATGAGACGTCAATAGAGCTTGCCAGAGTAGTCGACAGGGGTATAAGGGAGAGTGAAGCGATCGATTTAACAAAGCTCTGCATTGAAGAGAGGGAGAAGGTCTGGATGATCTTCATTGACATACATGCTCTCGATGATGACGGAAACCTTATTGATGCCTCCGCTTTGGCGGCGATATCCGCTTTACTTAACACAACGGTTCCAGCAGAACGATTTGGGCTTGGAGATGACTTTCCCTTGCCCGTGAGAAATCTGCCTGTTGCGATAACGTCGTTGGTTGTTGGAGATAAGTATCTAGTCGATCCCACCAGGGATGAGATGAGTGTCGGTAATAGAGTTATCACAATAACCTCCGACAAAGACGACAACATCGTTGCGATGCAGAAAAGCGGGAGCTATCTGTTAAGTGAACAAAAGTTTTATGAACTCATCGATGTGAGTGTGGAGAAGGCTAGAGAGGTAAGGGAACTGCTTAAGGAGATTTAGCGATAGAAGGTTGATACCACCGGGAGGATGTCGAGATGCCAAGGACAAAAAAGGTTAAGCTTGCAGGAAGATTTGGATCGAGATATGGTGTAAAGGTTAGAAAGAGTATAATAAAGATCGAAAGTGCTCAGAGGCGAAAGTACGTCTGCAAGAAATGTGGAAAAAGGAGTGTAAAGAGGGTTGGAACCGGAATTTGGGAATGTAAGAGCTGCGGCTACAGGTTTGCTGGTGGAACCTTCATACCCTCTACCCCAAGCTCCAAGATGTATGATAAGATTGTAAAAGCGGGAGGTGCTATATGAGCTATATCTGCCTCGTCTGTCATGCCGAGGTGGATGTGGATCTTGAGAGGAACCTAATTCAGTGTACGAGATGTGGTAACAGGATATTGCTCAAACCCAGACCTCCCGCCCTGAAGAAGAGGGTTAAAGCCATCTAACCATCTAGCCATCCAGCATTTACTCATCATCAATTTCTCCTTTAAACTATTTTAAACCATATAAAACTTGGTTAATGATAAAATTAGACAATAAAATTAAACGATAGAAGTAAAATTTATTAAAAACCTACCAGAGTTAAGCTGGGGGAAGGCATGGAGTGGAAAAAGTGGAGACACATAACGAAGCTTGATCCAGATAGGGATAACCCGGAAAGGATCATCAGGGCCGTTGCCGAAGGTGGAACGGATGCGGTGATGGTCTCTGGTACGGAAGGGGTAACATTTGAAAAGGCGATGAAGCTCCTTGAAAGGGTAAAGGAACACGGCTTGCCAACCGTTGTTGAACCATCCGATCCATCGAATGTCGTTTATGGGGGTGACTACCTTTTCGTTCCAACAGTTTTGAACTCCAGGGAGGGCAAATGGATAACTGGAAAGCATGCGAAATGGATCTGGATGCATTATCGAAGGCTTGGAGAATTCAGCAAACTGCTCGAAAAGGTGGTTATGGAAGGTTACATAGTCCTCAATCCCGATTCAGCTGTAGCGAGGGTCACAAAGGCAGTTTGCGATCTTTCGGCTGAGGAAGTGGCGAGCTACGCCTTAGTTGGAGAGAGGATTTACAAGCTTCCAATCATCTACATTGAATACAGTGGAAGATTTGGAGAGCCAAAAGTTGTAGAGGAGGTTTCAAAGGTTCTTGAAAGCTCTACCTTGGTTTATGGGGGAGGGATCGATAGCAGAGATAAAGCTGAAAAAATTCTGGAATATGCTGACATCATCATCGTCGGAAATGTGATCTACGAGAAGGGAATTGAAAGTTATCTTGAAACGATTCCGAAGGATTAAGAAGATTGAGAGGGATTAAAAAAGATTAGAAAGGATTAGAAGAATTGGAAAGGATTGATTGTAAATTGTTAAGTGACAAAATGGTAAAATGGTGGCAAAACTCAAGGCCCTTTGGGAACTTACAAGGCTTGAACATGGCCTGATGTACGGTATTGGGGTTGTGATAGGTGTAGTTGTTTCTTCGGGGCTGGATATTGAAGCCGAGAAGCTTATTTTTGGAATCCTCACAGCCATATTTCTTCAGGCTGCAGCTTTTTCCCTGAATGACTACTGCGATTACGAGGTTGATTTGAGGAATAAGCGAATGGATAGACCGTTGGTGAGGGGAGATCTTTCCAGAAAAACAGCGCTCGTTGTCTCGATCCTGTTTACACCTTTCGGATTTATTGTGGCCTTTTTAATAAGTTTTCAAGCTTTTTTTCTTGCTTTCCTGATCACCTTGGCGGGATTTCTTTATGACATCAAGCTGAAGGAATTCGGAGTGGCTGGGAACATCTATATAGCCTTCTCCATGGCGGCTCCATTCGTATTCGGTAGTGTCGTTGCTGTGAACACTATAACAATGGGTGTAGCAATTCTAGCAGCTATAGCATTCCTTTCCGGGTTTGCCAGAGAGATAATGAAGGGAATAGAGGACGTTGAAGGGGATTCTTTGAGGGATGTAAAAACGGTTGCGAGGACGAAGGGAATTAAGGTGGCGGCAAGGTATTCCGCAATCATATTCATTCTGAGCGTTTTGCTAAGCCCAATTCCTTTCTTCTTTGTCGATAAGTTTA
>QMZD01000023.1 GCA_003662985.1 Archaeoglobales archaeon
AGGTGGTTTAGTGGGAAATGATTTTAGGAAACTACACCCTCTTTTCCCTAAATCCCAGCTTAAAAGTCATCTCTGTCAACAGGACAGGAAGAGAACACCTCTTTTTAACTGGCTCGTAATCATAGCAGTGCAATTTTTTCAAGCTGAAAGCTTCTCTCCCAACTTAATAACGTCCTCTATTATACTCCTTAAACTCTTGATATTTAGCTTTAATCCTTCAAATAGCTTAACTAACTTTCTATACCTCTTCCTCTCCTTCTCAACGTTATTCGAGTTAAAGATAAACAGAAGATAGCTTATTAGACCTTCAAGCCTCTCAATCCTGAAATACTTCTTAGGAATTATCAAAGGAACAACACTATATCTTATCTTAATTAAGTAGTTCTTGTAAGCGTAAAACCCTTCGATGATTATTGAATCTCCAAACTTGATTAAACCTCTTCTCTTCAGCATTTCTAAAAATAGAGGATAAATCCTGCTTTCATGCACGTTAGCTGGGATAGACGTGGAAAATTAAGGGTGTTAAAGTCTTGTAGTCAATCGGAATCATCATCTTCATGCCTAGAAAGAACCCCTTTGTTGAATATCCCATTTATAGGGTTTATTCTTCGAATCCCTACTTCTGAAAGGATTTAGATCGAGTGATATATCTGTCCAGTCCAATATTAGCAAAGAGGGTTTATTTCTCCTTTTCTTTGCATTGACGTTGAGAATTGAGAGAACGAGGTTTAAAAATTGTTTTGATTCAAATTTTGCCATGAATGAGTATACTGATTTCAGTTTAACCTCTTCATCTATCCTCAAGAACTCTCTCAGTTCATATCGCTTGTTTACCTCGTTAACAGCATAAGATATCTCCAGTTCAAAGAACATTGCCAGAATGATTATTTTAAGAAATTCTATTGCTTTATTTACTGGAGTTATCTTATTTCTCGCTAAAGCCTTCTTCGTTTCCATTGTTTCAAGCTTATCTATGACTTTGATAGAAGCTCCCGTTTATCGTCTCCTTTTATTGGATAGACATATAGTCTCACTTAAATCACCGAGAAAATGTATAAACGACGATAGTTATGAATTTTAGGTTTATATCTGCATTATTTCTGATTTTAGGCGATACGATTGTGCCCTGTTATAAGGAAGTTGAATTAGCTGCTTATTTGAGATGTGGAGGTATCTGAGTGGGGATTAAATGGTGGGGTGGTGGAGCACTATATGAAATTTTTTAATAATGGAGATTTTTAGCACTCATCCTATTCTTTTTAGCTCCCTCTTAAGAATCTTACCGTAACCACTTTTAGGAAGAGATTTAACAAATTCTACTGACTTTGGTTTTTTGTAGCTTGCTAAATGTTTTTTGCAGAATTCTATTATCTCCTCCTCCGTAGCTCTCGCACTCTTCCTTAGGACCACAAAAGCTTTTACGCTTTCACCCCAAAGAGGATCTGGGATTCCAATTACAGCAACTTCGTGAACTGCTGGATGCAACATGATTATGTCCTCAACCTCCCGTGGGTAAATATTTGCTCCGCCACTAATGATTACATCTTTCTTGCGGTCCATTATATAAATGTACCCGTATTTGTCTACATATCCTAAATCCCCTGTGTGAAGCCAACCACCTTTTAAAGTTTCATCTGTAGCTTCTGGCCTTTTCCAGTAACCTTTCATCACCGTATCTCCTCTTACTACGATCTCTCCTATAACTCCTGTAGGAACTTCTTTGTCGTTCTCATCAACTATTTTTACCTCTATGTTTATTCTAGGTATACCAGCGGAACTAAGTCTTTTTAATTGCAATTCTGTTCCATCAATAACATGTTCTTCTCTTCTTAGACAGGATATAGTCATGGGTGACTCTCCCTGACCATAAATTTGTACAAAAACTTGACCAAATTTTCTAATAGCTTCTTTAAGGTCTTCAGGATGAATTGGCGCTCCGCCATAAACGATATATTTCAAACTGCTAAGATCGTATTTGGTTGTGTCAACGTCTAAAAGCATTTTAATTTGAGTCGGAACCATAAACGGAATTATCGTGACTTTATGCTTTTCTATAGCCTCAAGAACAAGTTCAGGATTAAAACTCTTCGATTCTAAAATAATATTTGTTGCACCCCTAGCAACAATAGGGAGTAGGTATAATCCACTTCCGTGAGTTAATGGGGCCACGTGTAGAGCAACATCTTCGGGGTTGACATGTATAACTTCGGCAAGTGTATCGATGGTCATAGCCAAAAGATTTCTGTGAGTAAGCATAGCTCCTTTAGGTTTGCCTGTGGTACCTGAAGTGTAAAATAACCAAGCCAAGTCATTCTCATTTACTTCCTTCAAAACTTCGTTAGGTTCAGAATTTGCCAACAATTCTTCATAATCGACTGCTCCCAGTGAATTTGAAGTGCTTATTAAGTACTTCACTCTTGTGATCTCATTTCTGATAGACTGAATAGAACTCTTAAATTCTTTTCCGAAGACAAATGCTAGTGATTCTGAATCTTCGATAATATAGGCCACTTCTCTAGGATGAAGCCTAAAATTTATTGGAACAACAGCTAAGCCAGCTTTCCAGGAAGCGAATAAGGTTTCGACAAGCTGAGGGCAGTTGTATTGAAAAATAGATACGCGATCACATTTTTGCAACCCAAGATTTAAAAAGGCATTTGCTAACTTATTCACACGCTCATTAATTTCAGAGTAGCTAAACTTCTTATCCCTGTAGATCAAAGCCCAATTACCAGGGTAATGTTTTGCACTTTTTGTGAGTATACTTCCAATATTCATAGAGTTCACCCAATTAATTTATTGTTCTAAGCTAAACTTAACCATAATTATCCAAATCTTAGTTTTACCATAATTTCTGACATAACATGGACCTTGGTGGACGTCTTGAAGCTAATGCTACCAAAAAAATAGTTCATTACGTTGTTGCTGTCTCTGACCTCATTCAATTTCAGTTTCCCTTTAATTGTTTTTATATCAAGTTTTTTATACCTTCTCTGCAGCATGAATTTATTTTCCAGTAACCTTTCTTACAATTTCTCTAAACATGTACTCAGGGATCTCCCATTTTCGAATGGAACCTTCTTTTTTAACTAATTCTGTAATTTTATTAATCTCCTCTTCGCTTGCCTCAATACCAAGTTCTCTTAGTTTTATTTCAACTGCTGTTGCACCACTAAGTTTACCAATTACGTATTGTATGCCTGGCTTATACCCAATTAACTCAGGGCTGAACGGCATGAAGGCAGTAGGTCGCCCTGCCTCACTTACTTTTTCTAGCATCCAAACAACCATACCCGACTCGTAAGTGAATAAGTACTCCCCTACAATTGGCTTATTGGGTGCCATTTTAACTTTTGTAAGCTCTTGCATAAGTTGCGAAACCTCCCATAATTTTTCGAGCTTTATTCCGGTATCAACCCCCAGCAGAATCTCAAGAGCAATTACCACTTCCTCTGTAGCAGCATTTCCAGCTCTCTCCCCCATAGCGTTTATGGAGGTATCTACACCTTCTGCTCCAGCACATACCGCAGCAATCATATCAGTTAAGGCTAAACCAAAGTCATTATGTGCATGCATTTCAATTGGTGTATTTGGAATTACCTTCTTTAACTCCCTAACTACATACATAACAGCCCAAGGTAGAGCTGCGCCAAAAGTATCAGAGATACCAAAAACATCTACATGCGCCTCCTCAACCAAGGTTTTTGCAAATCTTTTTAGAAGATTAAGTGGAGCTCTAAAGCTATCCCATGGAATTGGTTTTACAAAAAGTCCATGCTCCTTTGCATAGATTGCAACATCGGTTAGTTTTCTTATCATCTCTTCTTCATTCATACCCCACATAGCATTAACTGACCACGGATTTCCCACACATTCAAGCATTATACCGTCCAGATCACAATCAATGGCTGCATCAACATCCTCTTTTTCCCATCTTGTGCAGGCAATCACCTTTGTATCTAAGCCCATTCTGACCATCTCTTTTGCGGCACTTGCATCTTCTTCGCTTGTTACCACCCATACTTCAGCTCTAGGCGCACCAATCTCATTTAGAGCTTCGTAAATTCTTATTTGTTCATCTTTTTTTAGAGCGACTCTAGGTGCCTGCTGCGCCTCTCTTATAGTTACATCATGAATTACAACCTTTTTAGGTAAATTAAGATGTTTTCTAACCTCTTCCTCCCAGTTATAGTGTGGAATCCAATACCTATCGGTTAACCAAGGCTTATCACTTTCCATCAACATTAAAATTCACCTCCTTTATTCCTCAATAATTGCTACAACCCTTGTCCAAGCTGCAGAAGCCTTTTTAATTTTAACAGGAAAACACGCTACCTTAAATCCATATGGTTTTGGAATTTTATCAAGGTTTGTCAGCTTCTCGATATGACAATATTCCTTTTCTATCCCAGCAAAATGAGCTTGCCAGATGATTTTTCCATCCCCTCTCTCTTTATAATCGGCTGCCATGTCTTTAAAAGCTCTGTCAAACCCGTACATGTCAACTCCTATTATCTTTACTCCCTGCTCAACCAGCCATAAAGTCGCTTCTCTACTCATTCCGGGTTGTTCAAAGTACTCAGGTGTACCGATTTTTGAGTCACGACCAGTCATTATGAGCACAATATCTAGAGGTTTAATTGTGTAGTTGATTTTTTTCAGTGCATTTTTGAGATCATCTACTGTGATAAACTCTCCCGGCTTTTTATGCCTCAAATCTAAGACAACACCATCAGAAAAGCACCACTCAAGAGGAATCTCATCCACAGTTTTTGCTAGCCTATTTTCAGATATTGGATGAAAATGCCAAGGTGCATCAAGATGCGTTCCTGTGTGAGTTATAGCTGTTATTTCTTCGTATGACCAACCGAGTCCATTTGAGTAAATCAAATCCCCTATATCTACCCCTAAATTTTTTCTCATCTCTATTGCCCCCTCTCTGTGGTCTAAGTATCTTATTTTTGGAGGCCAAGGTTCGCTCGCAGACTCATGTTCTATTGGAACGCTTAAGTCAATTATTCTCACGTTTTTTTTAGTTTCTAGCAAATTAGGATCACCTCCCGTTATTTTGATGTTATTTAGTTGTCATATTTATACATAGTTAAGAATTTTACATTGCTTGATATATACTTATGTAAAGTTATGTATAAATACTGACAAAACTTATGTACGTGGCATTATTAAAAGTGAAATCATGAGAAAGAGGAGAGAGAAAAGTAAAAAAGCGGTGTTTGTAGTTGCCATTATATTTGTCGTTGCAACACTCATACTGGGTTGTGCTCAACAGCAACCACCAACGCAAACTCCAGCTCAACAGCAACCACCAACGCAAACTCCATCACCACGTCCTGTCCTGATATGCGGAGCACTTCCTTTAACGGGGGCACTAGCTAAGAATGCAGAAAAAATAAAAATGGCGTATGAAGACTGGGCAGAGTACATTAATGCACATGGAGGTCTACTTGGTCGCAGAGTGGTACTTAAAATATATGATGATGAAGGGGACATCACCAAAGGTACTGAACTGGCTGAAAAATGTATAACGGTTGATCGTTGTGACTTTCTTCTCCCATGGTACGAAGGACATGTTAGCCGTGCAGTGATGCCAATTGCAGAAAAACATAAGATGTTATATACGGGGATGGGTGGACACCTCCAATCATTTCAGCAAGGGTATGAATACGTGGTTTGTGCACCTCCACTAATGGGTGAATGGTGGTTTGAGGGTATGGGAAGTTTTCTCCAAAGTTTACCCCAAGATGAAAGGCCGAAAAAAGCCTACATTATGACTGCCAGATTGACAATTTTTGATGCAGTTGGTACGGATATCAAGCAATGGTTAGATAAATTAGGCATACCCTACAAGGAAGAAGTGTACAGTCTCCCCCTCAAATCTGCAGACTCGCTAATTTTAAACGCTAAAGACTATGATGCTGACCTTTTAATATTAAACGGACTGTTCCCTGATGGCGTATTGGCAATGAAGGCTGCAATAAAGTATAATTATACCCCAGCATTCATCTTCCAGTCAGTAGGTTCTCCAGATCCTGAATGGATAGGTCTTCTGGGCTCAAAAGGCAATTATGTATTTACTGGAATGGCTTGGTATCCCAATCTCCCCTACGAAGGTAACGACCTCATAGTGAAAACTTGGAAAGAAAAACATGCAAAAAAGCATGGAGAGCAAGTTCCAGTATACTATGGTCTCGGATGGTGTTGGATAAAAACAATCGAGATAGGTGTTAAGGGTGCAAAGAGCTTCGACCAAACACAAGTTAGGGATTACTTAAAGTCACACACGATTCATTCACCAGCAGGGGACTTCAACATCGATAGGAGAGGGATTCCAGAACCATACAATTATCTAGTCCAATGGCAGAATGGCAAACTCGAGTTGGTTTGGCCCCCTGAAGTGTCAACAGCCAAACCCCTTTATCCACACCCTCCATGGGACAAAACTTGATTGACTTATGTAATATTTTTTAAAACTAAAAATTTTTTTTAAATTCAATTGAGAAAGACTTCTCTGAAATATTGATCTGTGAAATTGTGTGTCTAAGGTTCTCAAGAAAATCTGCAAAATATTTAGACATAAATTCACTATATTTCTTGTCTAAGTTATGAATGAAGGTTAATTCAAGTATGTTTGAATTAACATTGGTGATAACATCGGAGAACCACTTAGCTCCAACAACATATATTTCACGAATTGCGTCAATAATTTCAGAAAAATTAGCTTCACGTGGATCTTTACCCAGAGTTAATTTTACCATACTATATACATACCCCTCATCCAAAATTCTATCCGGTTCCTTGTTGATAAGGTATTTAAAGCTATTTTTTGTGAGAATTACACAATCGAAACACCTAAATATCTTTTCCCGACTCAGAACTTCTTTCACACCAATTTGTGATTTATGGATTTCATATAACAGCTTTATTGCAGTATCCATTGCTTTGGCTTGGGATCCATATATCTCACTTAATTCTCTAAGATATCCATATGACTCCTTAGAAATATATGTCCCCAATCTAGTGATCTTTTGCATATGCAAATTTGTCATGAACAAACTATAAATATTTTCTCTTGTTTTTTTTGATGGTGCCAATTGTGAATTATCGGACAATCTCTTCAGCCTATACGATATCACTTTCCTATGTTATAATTGTAAATGATTTTATCCCAAAGCTTGAAAGTGATAGAGTTACTTGACTATTATGTGAGAATACATACAGCTACATATTGTTATCGTAAAGTATTGATAATAAATAAATAAAGATTGATGAAAGAATATTTACAATGTTGGGACAAATTCTTATAAACGGAGTATTTCTAGGAGGAATTTTGGCGTCAATGGCTGTTGGTTTTAGTATACTTTGGAGAGTTATGGGTGTAGTTAATGTTGCTCACCCTGTATTTTGTCTTCTTTCTAGCTATATAGCTCTCACCCTGTTAAAAAATTATGGAGTTGATCCACTACTTTCACTGGCACTGATATTACCAATCTATTTCGCGTTAGGTTGTTTTATATATGTTATATTCATTCAGAAACTAGGTGGAAAAGACATAACTTCAGCTTCTATGGTCTTAACATTTGGATTAATGCTGATTGTCGAGAAATTAATCCAGGCAACGTGGGGGGCTACTGAAAAAAGCTTTTTGGATGTCTCATATTTGATGGCTACACTTGAATGGGGTGGTATTTTCTTCTCAGGGGACTACACAATTGGTTTTATTCTCTCAATTCTTTCATTGGCTTCGGTTCAAATCTTCCTCACTCGAACGTTTACAGGCAAGGCCATACGTGCTGCTTGGCAGGATATTGTTGCATCTTTGCTATGTGGAATAGACTTCAACAGGATTTCAGCAATAACAATGGGTGTCTCATTTGCGTTATGCGCCGTTGGGGGGATATGTATGACGTTTGTTTACTCCTTCTATCCGAGCGTACATCTTAACTGGTTATTTTACATGTTCTTAATAACAATTGTCGGGGGAGTAGGGAGCATAAAAGGAGTGTTAGCTGCAGGTGTTATCATCGGTTTGCTTGTAAATCTCGTGAATCTATTAGTCCCCTATCAATGGATTACAGTAATTATTTTTATACTTCTGGTTGGAATATTGCTTTACAAACCAACCGGACTCTTCCAGAGTTGAAGGTGGTGTGATGGAAACTGAAAAATTCAAGTTGAAAATTACCTTTTTATGTGTTTTATTGGTAGTCTTAGTATCAGTTCCGTACTTTGGGATTCCGGAATACGCTCTCTCGGTTTTTATTGCTGTTTTTATTTACTGTTCTTTATGTGTAAGTTGGAATGTGGTTGGGGGTTACACAGGTTATTTAAGTTTTGGACATGCGGCTTTTTTTGGATTTGGTGCTTATGTTTCGGCTTTATTATATACTCACACAGGAATGCCACCATACGGAGCTATACTTTTAGCGGGTATTTTTTCATCGATTCTTGCAACTGGTATAGGTTATCCGTGCCTTAAGGTAAAAGGTCCTTATTTTGCAGTGGTCACATTCGCCACAGTTCCCATGCTCAAAATCATGTTTGAAAATCTTGAATTTACAGGTGGTGTTCAGGGTATTTTCATCAAATCCTCTTTTAACACACCAACTATTTATCTGATGACGCTTTGTCTAATGGTTTTGTCTGCGTTAATGGCAGTGTTAATTGAGAAATCAGCAATTGGAATTGGGTTTACATCTATCCGGGAGGATGAGGATGCAGCTGAAACAATAGGTATTAACACGTCAAAAATAAAAACCTTAGCTTTTGCTCTCAGCGCTTTTTTCCCCGGAATGGTTGGCGGCGTATTCTCGTTTTATAAGTTATATATAAACCCTTCAACGGTTTTTTCAGAAGAGATGAGCATTCTGATTGTTTTATTTTCTTTATTTGGCGGTACAATGCGTTGGATAGGGCCAATTATTGGAGCGAGTATTCTTGTGACAATTGACCGTGTCCTACACATTTATTCTGGAATTATAATCGATTGGCTTGAGTACCTCCCCTACTTTAAGAAGGTATTTCCCTATTTTAGCTCAGGCATTTTAGCTTCAGTTTTATTTGGATTAATTCTGATATTAGTAATAATTTTCATGCCAAAGGGAATTTTAGGCTGGCTTGAAAAAATAGAGTTAGAAAGATTAAAGAAAAGAACTTCTGGGAGGGATTGAGAATGTTGCTAGAAGTTAGAAGTGTAACTAAAAAATTTGGAGGTTTAATTGCAATTTCGAATTTCTCTTTCGTTCTTGAAAAAGGTATAATGACCAGTCTAATTGGCCCCAATGGGGCCGGGAAGACAACACTTTTCAATATTATCAATGGAATTTATCCTCCCACTTCTGGTTCAATAATTTTTGATGGTAAAGACATAACCGGATTAAAACCGAATAAAATTGCTCGTTCTGGAATTGGAAGGACTTTTCAAACTCCTCGGCTTTTTAATGAATTTACAACGCTAAAAAATGTTATCTCAGCTGCAATATATGGTGGAGGAATAAGGGATATTAGAGAAGCAAAAAAAAGAGGAATAGAACTCTTGGATTTTGTAGGACTAGAGAAAAAGAAAGACGTCTTAGCGAAAAATCTTCTGGCAACAGAAAAAAAGTATCTAGAACTCGCAAGAGCATTGGCTATTAGACCAAAACTTTTGTTGCTGGATGAGTTATTCGCGGGTTTGGGTGAGTCCGATACAAGTAATGCCATCAACCTCCTCTTTAAAATCAAAAATGATATGGGGATTACAATTTTTATGATTGAACACAATATAAAAGCGGTAATGAAGATATCAGAAAAAGTAATCGTAATCCATCACGGAGAGAAAATTGCAGAAGGTGTGCCGAAAGATGTGGCACAAAATCCTGAAGTCATAAAAGCCTATTTGGGTGAAGAGTATGCTTGATGTAGAGTATATAGATGTTTCTTATAATGGAGCCCAAGTTTTGTTTAACGTCTCATTATTCGTGGAAAAAAATGAATTCGTCACATTAATTGGATCAAACGGCTCGGGGAAGAGTACCCTCTTAATGACTATTTCAGGTATATTAAAACCTAGTAAAGGGACCATAACATTCTTAGGTGAAGATATAACCGAAAAATCTCCTCGCGACATATGTAATATGGGTCTTATTCAAGTTCCTGAGGGTAGGAAAATCTTTCCGTTCATGACCGTTAAAGAAAATCTCGAATTAGGAGCATATCTACCGAAGGCTCGAGAACAACTTGCAAAGTCATTAGAGAATGTATATGAGTTATTTCCAGTTTTAAAAGAGCGTGAGAGACAGATGGCAGGAACTTTAAGTGGAGGGGAACAACAGCAATTAGCAATTGGTAGAGCTCTAATGGCGAGACCAAAACTACTAATGTTAGACGAGCCTACCTTAGGGTTAGCACCGAAAATAGTGAAAGAGCTTTTGGAGAAACTAAAGGTTTTAAAGCAAAGGATGAGCGTTCTGCTGGTATCTCAAGAGGTTTATCAATCACTACGAGTGTCAGACAGGACTTATGTACTCGAAAATGGTAGAGTTGTTCTCGAAGGAGAAAGTAAAAAACTCTTAGAAGAGGAGAGCATTAAAAAAGCATATCTCGGTATTTAAATAAAGATAAGGGTGGTGTATGATGTTAGATTTGGAGGAAAAGGTAATAATAACCTGTGCAGTTACTGGATCAATACATACTCCGACAATGTCTCCATATCTGCCAATAACTCCTGAACAAATTGTGAAGGAGGCTGTAAAAGCCGCAGAAAGTGGGGCAGCAATTGTGCACATCCATGCAAGAGATCCAAAAACTGGTATGCCAACATCAAATTTAGAAACTTTCCGTGAAATTTTGGTGGGAATAAAAGAGAGAAGTGATACGGTGATTTGCCCAACAACCGGCGGGGGCTTAGGTATGAGTGTCGAAGAGAGGATTAAAGTTGTTCCAGAATTTAAACCAGAAATGGCATCATTTAACATGGGCTCTATGAATTTTGCCCTCCATCGCATGCTTAGAAAGCATAAAGAATTCAAATATGACTGGGAAAAGCAGTATCTTGAGATGACCAAAGATCTAGTCTTCAAAAATACCTTTGCGGATCTTGAATACATTTCCAAAGTCTTTTATGAGAGTAAAACAAAGCCCGAGCTGGAATGTTACGATGTAGGGCACTTATACAATACTGCATACCTCATTGAAACTGGGGTTCTCAAGTTACCCGTACATATTCAATTTGTTCATGGAATACTCGGAGGGATTGGGATACATCCTGAAGATTTGATGTACATGAAGCGAACTGCAGACAGATTGTTTGGCAACAACTATACTTGGTCTGTAATAGGAGCCGGGAAGGCAGAATTTCCTCTCTGCACTTTAGGAGTAATACTAGGTGGCAATGTTAGAGTGGGCTTAGAAGACAGCCTTTATTTAGAGAGGGGAAAGTTAGCTAGAAGTAATGCTGAACTCGTTGAAAAGATGGTTAGAATAATTAAAGAGCTTGGAAAGGAGCCAGCCACTCCGGAAGAGGCAAGGAGGATTCTTGGGCTAAAGGGGAAGGATAAAGTGTGTTTCTGAGAAAAGTGAAACAGAGC
>QMZD01000024.1 GCA_003662985.1 Archaeoglobales archaeon
AGGTCTAGTCGTTTTATCTTGCTAAGCTCACTCCACATCTCCCCAAATGGCACGTCTGAACCGAACAAGATCCTCTCACTTCCAATCTCATCGATAAAGTTCTTTATCGTAGTTTGAGATGCGAGAGCGGTATCGAAATAGACATTCTCAAAATCTTTGAACTCCTGAAGGAAATCCATCGGGTTTCCGCCGAGAAGTCCGAGATGTGGTATGATCAGCTTAACATCGGGAAACTTTTCAACGAAAAGAGAGGTGAATCTGAGTTCTTCTTCGAAGATTACAGGCATTTTGAGCTCTACAACTCTATCGGCGAACTCTGGTAGCCTTTCGTTCTCTAAAGTCTCATAGTTAGAGGACGTGTCAGAAACACCACCAACCCAGTGCCATTTGACGGCCACAAACCTTTCATCGGGAAGTTCGAATTTATCGGTGACATAAAAAACGGGGGAAAACCTTGGATATTGCTCACAAACCTCAAGAATCCACTCGCAGCCATATACGTCCCCATAAGATGGGAAGGGAAATACCAAGCACCTGTCAATTCCAGCTCTATCCATGCTCCTAACAACGTAATCCGGATCTACGTTTGTGTTCAAAGCTAGTGAAAGACCGATGTGGATGTGACTGTCGATTATCATATGAAACTAAAAAATTTTTTATTAATTATTAAATTTTCCTAAAGCAATACCAGTACCTCTTCTTCTCTCCCGGCCCTTGGATCTCAACCACTTCCCACTTCACTTTATCTCCGATCTTGAGCTCTTCATACTTCGAATCGAAGATTATGCCACTTATCTGCACGCCGTCATCTGGATACTCTCCAAATCTTGCAATTGCAACGACAAAGGGAGCATAGGTATCGATGATCATTGGCACACCAAGGGCCATAACCGAGAAGGCGTAGAGTTCTCCCGTCTCAGGTATTCTTACCCACTCGAGGTTATCGCTGAGGCAGTTTGGACAGATTATTCCTGGCGGAAAGTTCATCTTTCCACAATCTTTGCATTTGGTCGTCGTCAGTTCTCCTTTAGCGAGATTTTTATAGAAATCGTAAATTCCTGTTGCATCTGGGCCTGATGGCTCCTGCTGATCCCATGGGTCGAGGATAGTTGGCAATTCTATTGAATCAGGAAGCTTTATCGTCCTCATGCTTCACCTCCCGAATCTTACCTCTTTTGGTTTCTCAATGCTGTATCCCATTATGTGATGGAGCTGGGCCATACCGCTGAGGTTATGGGTTATCGCTATTTTTGCCCCACCAACGTACCTCTCCTTTGGAACCTCACCCCTGAACTGCATCACAACTTCCCATGCTTGTCTTACTCCCGTCGCTCCCAAGGGATGCCCGTTAGAAAGCAATCCACCTCCAGGATTAACAGCAATCTTTCCACCAATGTAGCTCTGCCCCTCTTCGATGAACTTTCCTCCTTCTCCCTTCTTGCAGAATCCTAACTCCTCGTATTCTATTATCTCACTTATCGTGAAGCAGTCGTGAACCTCTGCGAAATCTATCTTCTCGGGTTCAAGCTTTGTTAGGCTATAAAACTCCTGAGCAGCCCTTCTCAGTCCAAGCCACTCGCTCAGCTCACCCATTTGGTTTACCGTATGTGAGTGGAGAACACTTTGCACCCCACCAAGTACCCATACCGGTGTATCTGTAAGATCTTTTGCTCTTTCCTCGGAAACGAGTATAACGGCGGCAGCCCCATCTGTCATAGCTGAACAATCGAGAAGGGTTAAAGGCGGGGAGATCATTCTGGAACCCAAAACCTTCTCCACGGTAACCTCTTTCTGGAACTGAGCATAGGGATTAAGTGAACCATACTTCGCGTTTTTCACTCTGATCATTGCAAGCTGTTCTTTGGTGGTTCCGTAGTTGAGCATGTGTCTTTGAGCAACCATTGCAAAAAAGGGTGGAGCGGTAAAGCCATTTGGCCCATCAAACTCTCGATTTCCAACGTTCACCATACAAGTCTGGCTCAAGTTCATGAACTTAGTCGTCATCTTTTCGACTCCAAGAACCAGAGCCACATCGCTTAACCCAGTAGCTATGGAAAGCCACGCATAGCGTATAGCAGCCTGTCCACTGGCACATGCAACTTCGGTTCTCGAAATAACCCTCCTTGCATCAATTCCAAGTAATTCTGCGACTAATGGAGCTACATGAGTCTGATAAACCCATCTTTCGGGCTGTGAAGCCCCAACAAAAAGTGAGTCGACCTCTTTTTTATCGAGATTCGGGCAATCATCGAATACCGCCTTTCCTGCCTCCTGAACGAGATCCTTCCAGCTTGCCTCCCTTACACCGAATTTGGTTATTCCAGCAGCAACGATGGCAACGTTTCGCATGAGATCACCTACCTTTAAACTCAGGTTTTCTTCGATACATGAAGGCTGCGATTCCTTCGGCGATGTCTTCAGAAACAGCGACATCTCCGCCTGCCGAAGCCTCCAAGAATAGTCCAGTTCTGATGTCAGGCTGATTTCCGTAATTTATCACCTTCTTCACAAGCTTGTATGCAAGTGGCGGCCCTTCAGCAATCTTTTTGGCAACCTCGAAAACAACCTCTTCAAACTTCTCTGGTTCGGCGATGTAATTGGCTATGCCAAAATTCAAGGCTGTCTCTGCATCGATCTGCTCTCGCATTAGTATGATCTGTTTAGCCCTTGAGAGACCTATGAGTCTTGCAAGCCTTTGCGTACCTCCCCATCCGGGGAATAGACCAAGGTTAAGCTCAGGTAAAGCGAGAACTGCTTTCTTACTCATAACCCTTAGATCGCATGCAAGGGCAAGCTCGAAGCCACCACCCATTGCAGCACCGTTTATAGCAGCTATGACGGGCTTTGCTAAAGTCTCAATCTTCGTAAACGTGTTGTGACCTTTCTCGCTAAAATCGATCATAGCTTCAGTGCTGCCTTTGGCAAAAACAGCCAGATCTGCTCCTGCACAGAAGTTTCTGCCCTTTCCTGTAATCACAATACATCTCACATCGTCGTTCGATTCAAGGTCTGTGAGAGCACAGTAAAGCTCATCCAAGAAAGTTGGATTCAATGCATTGGCTCGCTGAGGTCGATTCAAAATGATAGTTGCTATCTTATTTTCTTTATCGACTTTGATTTCAAGGAACTCATACTCGTCGATATAGTTGAAGAATCCCTTTGTTGTTTTTCTTCCCAGCCTTCCTTCGTCAACCATTTTAAGGAGAACTGGATTGGGTTTGTACCTTTCCTCTTTGTAGGTGTCATAAAGTCTTTCAAGCTCAGCCACGATTTTGTCTATCCCGATATCATCGGCCATCCTCAGTAAGCCTCTCGGATAGTTTAAGCCATGTAGGACTCCAAGATCGATTTCTTCTGGAGTTGCAACACCTTTCTCTATTAACCATGCTGCCTCATTAATGGCGGGGGCAATCAGCCTTATTTCGTCGAATTTAACGCCAGCTCTAACGCTCACTTCATTTCTTTTTCCTTCAGACCAGTCGTAGAATCCCTTGCCGCTCTTCTTTCCGAGGTGCCCTTCCTTGAAAAGTCTCACAAATGGTGGAGCAGGCCTGTAGCTTTCTCCGAGTGTCTCCCTGAAGTATTCGAGGACATGGTAACTTACATCAATGCAGCCCCCTCCAAGCAAGTCATGGAGCTCGAAAAGTCCCATCGGCAGGCCCATTTTGTATTTTGCCGCCGAATCAATCTCTTCAACACTCCCCTCTCCATTCTCAAGGGCCCAAGCAGCCTCATTCGCCATCGTAACAAAAATCCTGTTTACAACGAATCCGGGGACGTCCTTCCTAACGTGGATGATGACTCTGTTGAGCCTTTTTGAAAAATCATCTACAATTTTTACGACATCCTCAGATGTTTTTTCCCCCCAAATGATCTCCACAAGTCGCATGTACTTCGGAGGATTGAAAAAGTGAAGCCCAATAACTCTATCAGGTCTCTTTGTATATTCTGCAAGTTTCGATATGCTTAACGAAGAGGTATTCGTTGCAAAAATCGTATGTTCGGGGCAGTTTTCTTCACATTCTTGGAATACCTTGCCCTTCAAATCGAGTATCTCTGGGATTGCCTCGATTATAATGTCTGCATCTTTTACTGCCTCTTTTAAATCGACAATGGGTTTTATTCTTGAAAGGATCTCTCCAGCATCCTCTTTAAGCCTACCTCTCTTTTCATCTTTTTCTAAACTTGCCTTTATCCGCTCATAACCCTTGTTAACAAGTTCCTCGTTTATATCTCTGAGAACAACGTTGTAGCCGGAGACAGCACAGAGCTCGGCAATAGCGTGCCCCATTGCTCCTGCTCCCAAAACACACACATTCTTTATCTCCATAAAACAAACCTCCTAACAAAGCTTAAATCAAACCTCCAACTCAAACAGCCTCATAACCAGCCTTTAAAGCTTTGAGATTCGGGTCTTGAAGTTTTTCGGGAAAAACATCTTTTATTGTCTCTTCGAATTTGCTGTATTCAATCGGAAGATCGATAAGCTTTGAAAGCATCCCGATAACAACAACATTTGTCGCCTGAACCGTTCCAGCAACCTCGTTTGCTATTTTAGAGGCCTCAACAACCTTTATGTTTTTTGTTATTTTCTCTAAGTTTGAGATTATCTCCTCGAGCTTCGGATAAGTTGCTAAGCCTGCGGAAACCGTTGTAGGCACTATACTTCTGTTATTGAGAATCACTAATGTGTTTTCATTGAGATACTGAGCGTATCTCGCGGCCTCAACCGGTTCTAGGGAAACGACAACATCTGCTCCTGCGTAAGGAATCAATGGAGAATGCACCTCTCCTAGCCTTACATGAACTTCAACACTTCCTCCCCTCTGGGCCATTCCATGAGTTTCTGCGGTTACAACATTCACACCAGACCTCAAAGCAGCTCTTGCAATGATTCCAGAGGTTGTAAGAATTCCCTGCCCTCCAACACCTACAAGAAGAATGTTCAGTTTAGTCATCTTTCTTAATTTTTGAAAATGAAGTATTTCAATTTTACTAAAACTCGTACAGGTTTATGCTCCACTGTCACATACTTTATAGCTCTAAGCTTTAAAATCAGAAATTATTTTAAAGGTTTTAGCCCAGAGGAAAAATTATGATTAAAGATGTAGTTATGGATGCCGAAGGTGAAAAAGTCTTTTTCTTGGGCAATGAAGCAATTGCGAGGGGGGCGATTGAAGCTGGGATAGACGTTTATGCAACCTATCCTGGAACGCCGTCTTCTGAGATATCGGATACTCTCTCTGAAGCATGCAAGCTTCTTCGCAAAATGGAATTCTACATGGAATATTCGACTAATGAAAAAGTTGCCTTTGAAGTTGCAGTTGCAGCCTCGATGGTCGGAAAGAGAGGTATGTGTGGAATGAAACACGTTGGCGTTAACGTTGCTGCGGATGCGCTGTTCAGTTTTGCCTACGTTGGAGCAAAGGGTGGTTTTGTTGTGGTGAGTGCAGATGATCCGACCCTTCATAGTAGCCAGAACGAGCAGGATAACCGTTGGTATGGAGAGGCTGCAAAAATACCAGTTATAGAACCTTCTACGGTTTCTGAAGCGAAGGAAATGGTTAAAGAAGCTTTTACCGTCTCAGAAGAATTTAATGTGCCTGTCATGTTTAGAACCTGTACGAGATTGAACCATGCAAGTGGGATAGTTGAACTCGGTAAAATTCCCGAAAAGAAGCTCGAAAAAGTTGACTGGAAAAGAGATCCCTTTACCAACGTTCTTGTTCCTGCTATAGCAAGGCAGAGAAAGCTTTTACTCCTTGAAAGATTGGGAAAAGTAAAGGACGCGTTCAACAAATTCTCCTTTAACAAGATAAGTGATGGTAACAGGAAGGAAGGGGTTATTGCTTGCGGTCTTGATTATGTTTATGTTGTTGAGGCTCTAGAAAGATTGAATGTAAATTTGCCTGTTTTGAAACTTGCTACGCAATTTCCACTTCCAGAAAAAACTCTGGAAGATTTCATAAGCAAGCTCGATAAAGTTGCCATTGTGGAAGAGGTGGATCCATTCGTTGAGCTCCACGTCAGGGCTTTGGCGAAGGATTACGGCGTGGAAGTTTACGGAAAGACTAACGGATATTTCCCAGAAAGCTATGAGCTAAATATTCCGGTAGTTGAGAAGGGTATAGCGAAGATGCTCGGAATGCAGCCATCAGTTGACTATGATTCGGCAATCCAGAGAGCATCGGAGATCCAATCGATAGCACCTCCAAGACCACCTGTTTTCTGTCCAGGTTGTCCTCATGCAGCCTCTTTCTACGCGCTTAAGAAGGTCTCCGATGAATATGGCGGAATCGCATTGCCCAGCGACATAGGTTGCTATACACTTGGCGTGAACAAACCCTTTGAAGCTGTAGACATCTGCCTGTGCATGGGAGGTGGGATAGGTATATCCAATGGCTTAGCCAGGGTTGTAAAAAACAAGGTGGTTGTTACAGTCGGTGATTCTACATTCTTCCATGCCGCGATTCCCGCTTTAATAGACGCGGTTCACAGCCAAGCGAATCTGACTCTTATCGTCTTAGATAACTCCACAACAGCAATGACAGGCCATCAACCACATCCCGGGATCGTTCAGAGGGGTTGTGGGGTAGAAGCAAAGGCGATAAGCGTCGAAGATCTTGCCAGAGGGCTTGGAATCGAATTCGTTGAGGTGGTTAGACCCTATAACATCAAGAAGATGGAAGAAACGATTAAGAGAGCAATTGAACACGAAGGAGTATCTGTAATAGTGGCAAAACAGCTCTGTGCAATCCTTTGGAACAGACAGAGAAAGTCAAAAGGTATAGAGATAAGACCTTTCGAAGTATTAGACAACTGCAATCTATGTCTTGAATGCGTAAGCTCCTTCGCATGCCCTGCGATAATATACGATGGCGAGAAAGTATGGATAGATGCAGCTCAATGCGCTGGCTGCGGTGTTTGTGCTAGAGTCTGTCCAGAAGGTGCGATAAAACCGAAGAAAAAGGGTAGCTAAATATAGCTGTAGCCTAAGGCTAAATGGCTAAATAAAATCAAATATCCTCTATTTTCCTTTCCATTCTGGTTTTCTTTTCTCTAGAAATGCTTTTAGACCTTCTACTGCATCCTCGGTCTTCACCAGTTGGGATAGATATATGTCGTTGATTATGTGACTTTTTATGTCGAAGCAGAGTGCTAGAGAGCTCTTAAAGGCTTTTTTAGTTATCTTTAAAGCTATCGGGCTTTTTTCTACCAGCTTGCTCACAAACTTCTTTACTTCATCATCGAATTTATCATCAGGGTATACTTGGTTGACAATACCCATCTCTTTCGCAGCCTTTGCATCGAAGTTGTCTCCCGTTATGATTAGCTCAAAGGCTCTCTTCGCAGGTATCGTGTGGGGTAAGATCGCCAGAGAGATGGGCGGGTAGTGACCAAGCACTATTTCAGGATTCCCAAGCTTTGCAGTCTCAGAAGCAAGGATCATGTCGCATGCCAGAGGAATCTCAAGGCCCCCTCCCAAAGCAACCCCTCTTACGGCCGCGATGGTAATTTTCTCGGATTTGAGAATGGTTTCTATGAGTTCTGTAAATTTTGCAATCATTTCAGGGGCTTTATCAGGAAAATGATCCTTTACCTCGGCTCCAGCACTGAAGTGTTTTCCTTCTGCGGTTATAACGGTTACAACCGTATCTTCCTTCTCAATCTCTTTTAAAGCATCGATCATTTCTTGCATCGTTTTTATATCCACAACATTTAGTGGTGGTTTGGAAATTTTCAACCAAGCGACCTTTCCATCATATTCCACCTTGATATTTTCGAAATCCATGATTACTACCTTTTTATATCATATTTAAAGATTGGGATTTTTATTGGACAGAAAAGGCATATAAATTTCTTAAAAATATTTTCTAAAAATAAAAAATTGTTGCGTTATTCGAGTTCTGCTCCGCATTCAAGACAGTACTTCGAATCGGCTGGTAGATATTTGGCTCCACACTTTGCACATCTCCTTCTGTAAGGGCCAAAAGGATATCTTGGATCTCCTCCCTTGGCAATGAAGTCTCTGATCTCCCTCATTTCGGTTTTTCTCTTCTCTTTAAACGACCACAATCCTTCGGTTGGCTCCATTGAACCAATATTGAGAGAGAACCAGGCTTTTCCATGCTCCCAGGTGAGCCTCCAAACAAGATCCCTCCACCAGTTAAGATGGACTTTGAAGTACCACAAGCTTGAGTGGGATAGATCAAGCATTCTGTCGATGTATTCCTTCACCTTGTCATCGAGTTTATCCTGTGGAACAACCTCGTTTACAACTCCCCATTCCAACGCGGTTTTTGCATCGATATCTGTGCTGAGCATAACGATTTTTGCAGCTCGTTTCAGTCCTATATGCAGGGGCAACCATTGCGACAAACCACCAATGGAAGTCATGCCAACTCTCGGGCCGGGAGAGAGAAATCTTGCGTTCTCCGATGCAATCGCAAGATCGCATGCACAAACGAATTCAAAGCCACCTCCAGCTGTAATACCATTAACCCTTGCTATGACAGGTTTACCACAGTGCATTATCATGTCGAAAACTCTTCCGTAAATTTCTCCCCACTTCCAGAAGTCCGCTGATTTCCTGTTATATTCCTCTGCATACTCGTGTACGTTTCCACCGGTGCAGAATGCCTTGTCACCTACACCGCTAAGAACGATAAACTGCACATCATCATCGAACATCGATTTTTCGATCGCATCGATCATTTCTCTCAGTGTTGTCAGGGTATAAGAGTTGTATTCGTGGGGACGATTTATGGCAACCAATGCCGTGTGCTCGTACCAATTTTTGTCATAAACGATCTCTTTATATTCTGAATCTCCAGACATAAATTTTAAAGAATTTATCATGAATTTAAATCTTGCGAAATTTTTCCCGAAAATGGAATACGAATAAAATTTAGTGAAATTTGGTGATGTTTACCTTCTGACTACTCCTTAAACTTTTTCAGGGCCATTAATGCGGCACCTAAAGCTCCAACGATTTGAGGCTCCTCAGGAACTTTTATCTCATGGTTTAATTCATTCTCTAGGGCTTTGACAACCCCTCTGTTCTTCGCAACCCCTCCCGTCATTACGACGTCATCTTCAATTCCGACCTGCCTCACCAATCCGCTCACTCTTTTTGCAATCGCCTCGTTCAGTCCAGCGACTATATCTTCTGGTTTGTTTCCCGAAGCAATCAACGATATCACCTCTGACTCAGCAAAAACAGTGCAGGTGCTGGTGATAGAAACCTTGTTCCTTGATCGGAAAGCTGCCTCAATCATTTCATCCATTTCCATACCCAATGCACCAGCCATGACTTCAAGAAATCTGCCGGTTCCAGCGGCACATTTGTCATTCATTATGAATTTCACAACTTTTCCATCATCATCGAGCCTCATAGCCTTGGAATCCTGTCCTCCAACGTCTATGACTGTGTGACACTTTGGAAAAAGATGTTTTGCCCCAACGGAATGGCATGTGATTTCAGTAATCTTCTCGTTAGCGAGTGTTGCAACGGCTAGATTTCTTCCGTACCCAGTTACGATGGAATAAGCGATATCGTTTTCACTCAGTCCTGTTCTCTCTAAACATTCTTTATATGTCTCTTTTCCAACTTCTACTATGTTGGCTGTGGTCCTTTTTATCAGATAACCAATAATCTTCTTCTCCTCGTCGATTATGCATGTCTTCGTTGCGAGTGAGCCTATATCTATTCCAGCGAAATACATCTTTTCACCTTTGGCTATCAGCTCTGCTTATGAACCTACTAATTACGAGCCTGTAGCTTTGTCGATTCGGTACATATTTTTTTTCCATGTCTTAATCGATTTGGTGTTTACTTATTTTAATCCGCTTTTAACTAAAATCAAAAAGTTCTTATCTTTTTCTTTTTTACAAAGTTTCACAGCAGAGTTGAAAGGTGTCCAAAAATGATGAGGTACAATCTTAACCTCCTTGCAATTCTCAAACGATCAAGGGAACTTTACCCAAAGAAGGAGATAGTTTCAAAAGAGGAAGATGGAGAAATCTTCCGGTACAACTACTCCGAGTTTTACAAGAGGGTTTGCAGACTTGCAAATGCGCTCGAAAACCTTGAAATAGGAAAAGGAGATAAAGTAGGAACCCTTTGTTGGAACTCTCATCGCCATCTCGAACTTTATTTCGCTCCCGCTTGTATGGGGGCAGTTTACCATACCGTGAACCTGAGACTCTCTCCCGAGCAAATAGCCTATGTAATCAATCATGCTGAGGATAAAACCCTCTTTTTGGATAGCGATCAAATTGCGGTAGTAGAGGAAATCTATGAAAAACTCAAAACCGTTGAGAACTTCGTTATTGTTGGAAAAGAAAAGGATTACGAGACCACTTTCCCGTCGATTTCCTATGAAAAGCTTATTTCAGGGGAAAAAAGCAGCTATGACTGGTCGGATGTGGATGAGTGGAGCCCAGCGGGTATGGCTTACACTTCTGGCACTACAGGATTGCCAAAGGGAGTTGTTTACACTCACAGGGGCTTAGTTCTCCACACATTAGCGATATCTCTGCCCGATGGAATGAATATGAGTGAAAAGAGAGTGGTTATGAACGTCGTTCCAATGTTTCACGTCAACTCATGGGGGATTCCCTTTGCAGCTACGATGGTTGGAGCAAAACAGGTTTTTCCTGGACAGCATCCAACGCCAAAGGATTACGTCGAGCTGATTCAGAGCGAGAAAGTGGATTTCATCGCTTGCGTTCCTACCGTCTGGTACATGATCTATCAGTTTTTGAAAGAGAACGAAGGTTATGATATAGGTAGCTTGAAGGAATCCTATACTGGTGGCAGTCCACCACCGGTTTCACTGTTAAAGGCTTTTAAAGAGGAGTTTGGAGTGAACATCATCCATACCTATGGGCTGACGGAAACAACTCCCGTTTTAACCGTTAACAGACCGAAAAGCTACATGGAACTCGAAGGAGATGAATACTACAATCATGAAAGGAGGCAAGGACTACCGCTTCCACTCCTTGAGTTCAGGGTCGCTGAGATCGGTGAGGAGGGTATTGGAGAACTTCTGGTTAGAGGCCCTTGGGTTGCAGCCGAATACTATAAGGACGAGCTGAAAACTAAGGAGAAATTCATCGACGGATGGTTCAGAACAGAAGATATAGTGGAGCGGGACGAAGAGGGGTACATAAAGATAGTTGATAGAGCAAAGGATCTG
>QMZD01000025.1 GCA_003662985.1 Archaeoglobales archaeon
GCATTCCTAGGCTCATTGAAAGCAAATCCTAACTCCTCAATCTCTTCCTTCGAGAAAAGCTCATCATAAACAAAGACATTCATCCCTTTTGATCTTAGATATTCGGCCAAGGCCAGATTTCTGCTGTGGTATAGCTCTTTGACTCTATCTCTAAAAGAAATTCCTTTTATACAGATCTTAACCTCTAGGAGTGGTTTTTTGATCTTCAAGCACTCTGAAATGATTTTCATGGCCCAGTATTCGATCATCTCATCGTTCAATTCTCTTGCCGTGCGGAGCAATCTTGCATGTTCAAATTTCTCCCTCTTTTCCATTTCTTTTATGAGAAACCATGGATAAACGGGAATACAGTGTCCCCCAACTCCGGTTGATGGCAGATGGATGTGGCAGTATTCGTGATTTGCATACTCTCTTGCCTCGTAAAAATTAATTCCAAGCTCTTCAGCTATCTTAAAGAGTTCATTTGCCAAAGCAACATTAACGTCTCTGTAACAGCCTTCAATGACCTTTATGAATTCTGCAGTTCTTGCATTTGAAACAAGGCTTATGTTAGGCACGAATTTTTTGTAGAATTCATAGCCTCTCTTTCCACTCTCATTATCAACCCCTCCAACGATCTTCGGAAACTCTCTCAGCCTTGAGATGCTGTATCCTGTCATTATCCTTTCAGGTGAGTAAGCTAGATAGAACTCTCCCAGTTTTAGCCCGCTCTCCTCCTCGATCCATCTTTTGATGAGCTTTTCCATTGTGAGGGGTGGCAGAGTGGTCTCAACCGAAATCAAATCCCCTTTCTCAATCAATCTCCCCACGTTTCTGCATGCGCTCTCCAAGATGGAAAAATCCGGGTTGTTGGTTTCGTCGATGTAGAGGGGCACTATAATTATGTAAACCTGGCATTCCCGTGCTTTTTCGTAGTCGGGATGAGCTTTGAGATTTTTACCACCATGCTTTTCGACAAGCTCGTCTAAGCCTATCTCCTCAGGGATGGGGTTAACCCCGGAATTTATTTTCTCACATTTGTCTGGATCGAGATCTATTCCAGTAACATTAAATCCAGAATCTGCTATTACAGCTGCAAGGGGTAATCCAGCTTTTCCTAGTCCGATTACTGCAACTTCCTCATTCATTTTTTCCCCTCCTTTCCCTCTTTTATGCGTAGCTTACCCGTATCCAATCCTAACCTTTTTACCGCAGTGCGTGCATTCGAACTCCCCTCTTGCATTGGAGTCATCCGTTAGCTTTCTTCCACAATAGCAGACGAATCCTTTCAGCTCTGCCGGGTTGCCATACACAAGGCCAAAGGCCGGAACGGACTTTGTTACAACGCTTCCGGCCCCTATCATCGCGTAATTTCCAATCTCAACTCCGCAGACTATTGTTGAATTCGCTCCAATGCTTGCCCCTTTTCTCACAATGGTTTCTACAATCATCTCATCCTCCCACTGAAAGGCCCTAGGCAGGAGATCGTTCGTAAACGTTACTGAAGGGCCGATGAAGACATCATCCTCAATTTTAACCCCCCTGTATACACTTACGAAGTTCTGGATCTTTACGTTGTCTCCTATCTCGACCTCTGTGTCGATGTATACGCCTTTCCCAATGTTGCAGTTTCTACCTATCTTTGCCTTCTCGCGAATGTGAACGAAATGCCAGATTCTGCATCCTTCTCCTATGCTATCGCTTTCTACAATTGCAGTAGGATGAACGAAATATTTGCTTTGATCGTTCTGTCTTCTCTTCTCTTCCTTCCTTTCCTCTTTCATTCCTTCACCTACTTTTCATATCCTCGCTGCTTATCACCTACTTTGTTTATTTATCTTCATACTTATTTTCATCTTGAAATTGTTCAATGTTTTCATAACTCTATTCCATTTACAAACTCGACGATGTACTTCAAATCCTCAGCTGTTAAGGACGGGTGGACGGGTAGGCTCACAACCCTCCTTGCAACCCTTTCAGCCCTTTCACATTTTGCCACGATTCCTAGCTCTTTATATAAGGGCTGTTCGTAAACGGCCATAGGGTAGTGAACGGCACAACCGATTCCGGCCTTTTTGAGTTGTTCTATAAAGTTGTCCCTTCTTTCAATCTGCACGACATACTGATTGAAAACGTGTTTGACTTTCTCCATTGCAAAAGGTTTTACGATATCATCCTTCAGATTTTTGCTTAGGTATTCCGCGTTTTTTATTCTTTTTTCAATAAACGAATCAAGCTTTTTTAGCTGTTCTACTCCAATAACAGCTTGGAAATCTGTCATGCGATAGTTGTATCCAAGCATCACGTGGTTATATTTCCCGGTGTCTCCATGATTCCTTAGGAGCCTTAGTTTCTCAGCTAGCCTGGTATCGTTTGTGGTTATCATTCCTCCCTCCCCGGTAGTCATGTTCTTGGTTGGATAGAAGGAAAAGCATCCCACTCCAAAACTTCCCACTTTTTTCCCATCGTATTCTGCTCCATGGGCCTGAGCTGCATCCTCGATCAGAATGAGATCATGATCCTCGCAGATCTCTGAAATTGCGTTGACATCGAAGGGCTGTCCATAGAGGTGAACACCGATTACGGCTTTTGTTTTATCGGTTACCTTCTCGAGCACATCGTTGGCATCGATGTTCATCGTTTTTTCGTCAATATCTGCGAAGACGGGCTTTGCGTGCTGGAAGAGAACGCAGTTGGCTGTGGCTATGAAAGTGAAGGCTGGAACAATTACCTCGTCTCCCTCTTTTATTCCTACCGCCTTTAAAGCAAGATCTAAAGCGATGGTTCCATTTGAAACCGCTATCGCCTCTTTAACACCGATATACTCTGCAAAAGCTCTTTCAAACTCCTCAACGATTTTACCCTGGGCAAGCATGCCCGATTTTAAGACTTCAATGACCCTCGAGATCTCCTCCTCTCCAATTTCAGGTTTTGCGATAGGGATAGTTCTCTTAGTTTCGGTATCAGACTCCATCATCCTCCTTTCCTCAGTAGAACGCTTTAAATCTTTCTATAAATTTCATCATGAAAAATGGATAAAGATTATAAACTTCAAATTTAATTGCAGTACGTGCAGGCTGTAGTTCTGGCTGCTGGAGAAGGCACAAGGATGCGCCCCTTGACATTTACGAGGCCAAAGGTGATGCTACCGATAGCAAACATGCCGATTTTGGAGCATCTCTTTCTCAGCCTTAAAGATGCGGGAATAGATAAGGTTGTGCTTGTCGTCGGATACAGAGATGAGACGATTAGAGGTCACTTTGGTAACGAATGGAATGATATAAAGATCGATTATGCCAACCAGAGGAAACAGTTGGGAACTGCAGACGCCTTAAAAGCTGCCTCACATCTTTTAGATGAAGAGTTTCTGATGATGAACGGGGATGCCATAGTTGGTAGTGAGGACATTAAGAGAATCGCTGGAAGAGATGGTTTTGCTCTTGCCGTTAAAGAGGTACCCAATCCTGAGGAATTTGGGGTTGTTGAGTGTGAGGATGGATTGGTCAAATGCATAGTTGAGAAACCTGAAAAGCCGAAGAGTAATCTCATAAATGCGGGAATTTATCGATTTAGTAGGGAAATCCTTGAATTTGTGAATAGAACGCCCTTATCCGTAAGGGAGGAGTATGAGATAACAACCTCCATAAAAATGGCAATCGAGAGCGGAATTGAATTTGAGGCAGTTGAAATTGATGAGTGGATCGATATAGGCTTTCCATGGGACTTGCTCAGAGCAAATTCATTTTTCCTCTCAAGAATTGAAGGTAGAGTTGATGGAAAGGTTGAGGAAGGGGCACACCTAAACGGGGAGGTTGTTGTGGGAGAGGGGAGTGTAATCAAGTCGGGGAGTTACATTGAGGGGCCTGCGGTAATAGGCAAGAACTGCAAGATCGGCCCCAACTGCTATATACGCCCCTCTACCTCGATTGGAGATGGTTGCCATATAGGTGCCGCTGTGGAAGTTAAAAACTCCATCATAATGAATGGCACAAAAATTCCGCACCTAATCTATCTTGGTGATTCGATAATCGGTGAAAAATGCAACTTTGGAGCGGGAACCAAGATAGCAAACCTAAGACTGGACGATAAAAATATAATGGTTAATGTGAAAAATAAGATGATCGACACGAGATTAAGAAAGTTTGGAGCGGTTGTTGGAGATAACGTTAGAACCGGAATAAATGTGACAATAAATGTTGGAACGATGATAGGTGATAATGTTCTCATCGCTCCAGGAGCAAAAGTCGATGGGTATGTTGAAAGAAATTCGAAGGTATTTTGAGAAGTCAAGGTGTCTAAAATGCAGGCAATAGTTCTCACGGCAGGAGAGGGTCAGAGACTCAGGCCTTTCACAGCTAACAAGCCAAAATCTATGATAAAGGTTGCAAACAAGCCGATTCTTGAATTTATTATCGAATCCATTAAGCAAAGTGGAATAAGGGACGTTGTGATGGTCGTCGGATACAAAAAAGAGAGAATAATGAATTATTTCGGTGATGGAAAGGAGTTCGGTGTTAGAATTAAATATGCCTTTCAGCATCAGCAGCTTGGAACTGCTCATGCGTTAAAACAAGCGAAGGAATTGGCTGAAGATGAATTCCTCGTGGTTCCAGGGGATAACATCATAGATTCTGGAACCCTTGAGAGAGTTGAAGAGCCATATACAATACTCTACAAGAGGCTTCTGGAGGTTTCCAAGTATGGTGTTCTGTTTCTTAAAAATAATCACGTAGAGAGGATCGTGGAGAAGCCTGAGGAGCAGGAGGGAGGCTTAGCCAACACAGGAATTTATTGCCTGGATAGAAGAATTTTTGATGAAATCGGTGAGGAGACGAGCCTTGTTGCAGTAATAAACCGGCTGATAGAAAAAGGAGCCAGTTTTAAAGCCAAAGAAGCTGAAAAATGGCTGGATGTTGTCTATCCCTGGGACATTCTCAAGCTTAACGATCTTTCCATGGATTTTAAGGGAAAGAGAATCTCTGGAAAGGTTGAGAGTGGGGTAACAATTATAGGGGATGTTATTATAGGTGAGGGAAGCGTTGTAAGGGGAAATACGTATATCTACGGGCCAGTAATCATAGGAGAACAATGTAGAATCGGACCGAACTGTGTTATATTTCCATCCACATCGATAGGAAACTCGACAACGATTGGTCCACTCTCCTACATTGAGAATTCCGTGATTGGGGAGAATGTGAGGATAGATAGCGGGTGTCACATAAAAAATTCCGTTATAGACAATGGAACGGCCATTCAGTCTGGTTTCAAAGCGATAAGCGGGGAATCTGAGATGGCCATATGCGATGAATGGCACTGTGTTGAGGCTGGAGCTTTTATAGGTGAAGGGACAAAAATCGGGGCTGGAGTGGTAACCAAACCTTGCGCTACCATAGGGAACTTTGTGAAGATGGCGGATCTGAAAGTAGTCGATGGTGTAATCCCCGATAACTCCGTGGTGTTGTAGATGTGCGGGATTGTAGGCTATATAGGATTCAGACAGGGGGATAAGGTTGTTATATCCTCATTGAAGAGGCTCGAGTACAGGGGATACGATTCCTGGGGATATGCGATTGCAAACGGGAAGGAGATAAAGATCCAGAAAAAAGTGGGATCGATATCGGCAGTCGAGGTGGAGGAGAGAAAGGTTGGGGATGTAACGATCTCCATTGGCCATACGAGGTGGGCGACTCATGGAAAACCCTCAGACATTAACGCTCATCCTCATACCGATTGCGATGAAGAGATCGCCGTTGTGCACAACGGAATAATTACGAATTTCTCATCTCTGAAAAATGAATTGATCTCCGAAGGTCACGTATTCAGATCGGAAACCGACACAGAAGTTATCCCCCATCTCATCGAAAAATGTTATAAAGATTCCAGATCATTTGAAGAGGCCGTAATCAAGGCGGTGAGCTACCTTAGAGGATCTTACGCTTTTGTCGCTTTGAAGAAGGATGAAAAAAAGCTCGTCGCATGCAAGTACAAAAGCCCCCTGATTTTGGGAGTGGGAGATGGAGAACTCATTTTCGCCTCAGACGTGCCTGCAATCCTCGAGTACACGAACAGGGTGATATATCTCAACGATGGAGACATCGTGATTGCCGAGCCTGATGGCTATAAGATAATTAACGAGGGCAGAGAAGTCGAGAGGGAGATAGAACTAATCCATTGGAGCATCGAGGATGCGGAGAAAGGCGGTTATGAGCACTTCATGCTCAAAGAGATAAATGAAAACCCGAGAGTTATCGAGGAAACACTTGGTGAATATGTCACCGATGAGATAGAGCTTGATCCGAGTTTCGCGGCAGGCATATCCGAGATCATAATCGTTGCGTGTGGTACGAGCTATCACGCTGGTCTGATAGGTAAGTACGTCATTGAGAAGCTTGCGGGAATACCTGTCAGGGTTGAATACGCCTCAGAATACAACTACCATTCAATCATCCCCGGAAGATCTCTCGTCTTAGGAATAACACAGTCAGGTGAGACTGCAGATACTCTCGAAGCTTTGAGGGCTGCGAAACGAATGGGTCTCAGGACTTGCAGCATCGTTAACGTTGTCGGGAGTTCTGCAACCAAGATCTCCGATCACGTTCTTTTTACCAGAGCAGGCCCTGAGATAAGCGTTGCGGCAACGAAATCATTCATAGCTCAGCTCATAGTTCTGTATGTTATTGCGGTAAAGCTGTCTCCTCTCACAAGGCAGGAGAAGAAAGAACTGATCGATGAACTCAAGAGCCTGCCAGAGAAGGTTCAAAGGATTCTGGATAAACAGGGTAGAATTGATGAGATCGCCAGAAAGCTCAGCGACTTCGAGAACATAATGTACGTCGGAAGAGGGGTTGGTTTTCCAACAGCGTTGGAAGGAGCGCTCAAAATGAAGGAGATCTCCTACATCCATGCGGAGGGCTATCCTGCGGGAGAACTCAAACACGGCCCATTTGCACTTTTGGGAAAGAACACCCCCGTTGTTGCGGTCATCAACAGGGATGAGACCTACGAAATAATGCTGAACAACATAAAAGAGGTTAAGGCGAGGGAATCCATGGTTATTGCTGTTTCGGATGAGAAAGATGAGGAAGTAGATAATTTCGTTGATTTTGCAATCAAAACTCCTGAAACACTTCCAATACTATCACCGATCCTCCATTCTGTTGCTTTACAGCTTCTCGCCTACTTTACAGCCAGAACCAGAGGGTGCGAGATAGATAAGCCCAGAAACTTGGCGAAGAGCGTTACCGTGGAGTAATAGCTGAAAGCATCTTCCAATTAATTTATATAATTTCTAATTTCTAATTCACTAATTTAATTTAATTTTAACCATTTCGAATCTATGCCTACTGTTATCGGGCTCTGCTCTATTGCCTCCAAGTTATGCGCTCTGTTACCTCCGAACGTTCCAGAGTTTTTGAGTAATTAGCTCGTTACTCTCTGATCATCCTCTCGACGCTTTTTAGCTTCAGATATGAGAGGACGAAGAGGATTAGCCATAATACCATCACAACCAGCGAAGCCAGAAAAACGGCTGTGAAATCGTTCAAGTTACCACCTCCTGCTTATATTTAAACGTTTAATCTTTTTAATCTTCATATTCTCCCTCCAACTTAATTCTGAGCATCTCAGCGTTACTTTCCAGCAAAAGATAGGCAAAGTAAAGGAGGATAAAGCCAAAAATCATTATTCCAAGGGTTTGACCGATGTTAAGTCCAATCTTAAGTTCTTTTGTTGATGGATGAAGGGAGAAGCCGATGTAGGTGGAAAGATAACTGAGGGGAATCGTCACATAGCCGAATACAGCTAGAATGGCTGAATTCTTTGCTTTTGTCTCCTGACTCTCTATTGACTCTCTAAGAGCGAAATAGGCGGCATAAACAAACCAGAGGATTAGAACAGTTGTCTCCCTTGGATCCCAGTTCCAGTAAGAGCCCCATGCAACCTTCGCCCAAATGGACCCGCTTATGAGGGCCGCGGTTATCAGAAATATTCCTGCCTTTGCAGAGGCAACAGCATAAACGTCGAATTTTCTCTCATTTTTCGAGAGATAAAGAATCGAGAATACAAGCATCACGGTAAAAGCTAGGAAGGAGGTTATCGCAGATGGGAGATGGAAAAAGAGGATTCTGTAGTTGTTTTTGAGGTCGGGAGTTGATGACTGGGGAAGGACGAGTAAAGCACTGTAAGCTCCGTAGATCACCAGGGATAAGCCTGCTAGGAAGAGAAGGAGTGTTAGGATTCTCGCCATGGTTGCTAATTCTCCAGCGGCTATTTGAAACTTTTCATAATTTTCTAGGGTGTGGAAGTGAATAGGAAGTTATTAATAAGTTGAAATTATATTAGAATTAGCAATAAAGAAAGGGTAATATACTTTCCAGCCATTCTGCTTACATGACAAAAATTTACCGAAGCAGGGATGACAGAGTAGTATTCGGAGTCTGTGGCGGGCTCGCGAAATACTTCGGTGTGGACTCAACGATTCTCAGATTGATTTTCATAGTTGCAACCCTTTATCACGGCTCGGGGATTCTGCTGTACATAATTTTAGCGATCATCATGCCTGAAGAAAAGGGAGTTGAGAGGGTTAAGGAGAAAAAGATCTCTGATGAAGTTTCTGAAGTGCCCGAAACATCTGAGGCTGTGAGAGAAGAATCCGAGATTGATGTACAATCCGTAGCATCCATAGAAAGAGAGGTACAACCCAAAGAGGAAAGAAGGAGAGTACTCGCTCTCGGATTGATCGTTATCGGCTCGTATTTCCTCCTGAAGGATTTTATCTCGATTTACGTATCCTCGTCTCAAATCTTGGGTATAATTCTCCTCCTCCTCGGCATAGCCTTGATATTGAAAAAGAGCTGATGGTAATGACGAGAAAATGGGGAATAGTTTTCATCCTCATCGGAATTTTTCTTATATTTGCCCAATGGCTTGTTCCCCTTCTAAAAACCCTGCCTGATTACCTAAGACTACTCTTTGCATTTATCTTTCAGTATAAGCCATTTCTGGAGAGAATCTTCCCTGCATCGCTCATTCTGCTCGGCTTTGCCATTCTCGTGAGGGGCTTTTTGAGGAGGATCTGCCTCTTTCTGGCTTTTGTCGTGGCATTTATCTCCATAATCGCCATGGTTCTTCCCGGGCATGGAGTGATTGCGGATAAGAAGATCGAATTCTTCGTTGGGGATGTGGTCGTTGAGTGGGGTGGGGGAGAAGGATGGGATGGATGGGATGGATGGGATGGATGGAGTGTATGGAAAAGCTGGAGAGACAATGGGTTAAAGGTGGTAAAAGTTGAGGGGGAGAGCTTAGATATCGAATTTTTTGCTGGAAGTGTAAAGGTCCTCCTTCCAAGTGATAAAGACGTGAGCGTAAACATCGACGGTGGAGTGGGAGAAATAAAGGTTTTTGCTCCTAAAAACGTCGAGGTTGAGGTGGAAGGGGATTTGGGAATTGGAAACTTTGAGAACAACCACGTGGTAAAAAATCCGGAACATACGGCAAAGATAAGCTATGATCTTGGAATCGGGAAAGTTGAGATCGAATAGCTTGGTTTGAAGCTTAAACAAAGCTTAGAGATAATGAAAAAAGAGAAAAAGGATCAATTTCCAGAATCAACCTAAACTCAATCCAATGTCAACCAAAGTCAATCCAAAATGCCAAGCTTCTTTGGATTCAGATAGAACATTTTTTCGTAAGTTTTCTCCTTGAGGTTGAGCTGTTTTAGCTCCTCTATAACTCTCGGATATGCCATAAGCGGGAAGTCCGTTCCGAAAAGCACCTTATCGCTCAGAATGCTGTTCATCTGCTGAATGACGACTTTCGGTATGTATTTGGGGCTCCAGCCGGCTATGTTGAAGTAGACGTTCTCGTTTCTTCTAACAACTGCTAAAGCTTCTTCATACCAAGGATATCCGAAGTGGGCGATTATCAGCTTGAGATCGGGAAAATCTATCGCGATGTCGTCTATATCTATGGGTTTGCAGTACTTTATCTTCGTTCCCGCATGGAACTGCGTGCCGGTGTGGAAAAGAACAGGGATGTTCAGCTCCTGGGCGAGCTCGTATAGGGGGTACATCTTCGGATCGTTGGGGTTGAGCATGTGTAGGTGCGGCATGAGCTTTAATCCCTTGAGATTCAGCTCATCAACTGCCCTTTCAAGCTCCTTTAGGGCAAGTCTGCCTTTGTGGGGATCGGCTCCCGCAAAACCGATAAGTCTGCCTTTGCTCTCCTGAACCGCATTGTATACGGCGTCGTTCGAAACTTTATAGTTGAAAGTTGTCTCAGCATCGACACCAACAACAACCGCTCTATCAACTCCCGCGGAATCCATCGAGGCGAGCATCATGTCAATTGTTACGCTGAAATCTTTACCAAAAACCTTAGAATAGCTTTTTACCATCTCTTCTGGCATGGATTCGATAACTTCCTTCGTCCAAAGCTGAGCATGGGTATCTACGATCATACTTCAACTATATTGAATAAATATTTAATAATTTTCTTTTTTCTTTTTTGTCCGATCTGTTTTTGACTCAGCTTGATGATTTTCCAACTCAAAATGGTAAAGTTTATCTTGGACACCCGTCACCCATGAACATGAAACGGACAATTTTGGTTTCAGTATTAATATTGGCATTCCTCATTGCCGGTTGTGCTCAGCAGGAGACAAAGCCTACACCAACTCCTAAGGCAACACCAACACCAACACCTACACCTGCTGCTAAAAAATTAAAGGTAGCTTTCGTTTACGTGAGCCCAATAGGCGATGCTGGCTGGAGCTATGCCCACGATCAGGGCAGGATATGGATCGAAAAGCATCTCGGTGTTGAAACCAAATACAGTGAAGCCGTCCCAGAAGGGCCTGATGCCGAGAGGGTGATCAGGGAGTATGCTGAGCAGGGTTATGACATAATATTCACAACGTCCTTTGGATACATGGATTCAACCATAACGGTTGCGAAAGACTTCCCGAATACGGTTTTCATGCACTGCAGCGGTTACAAGACAGCAAAGAACGTGGGAACATACTTCGGCAGAATGTATCAGGCGAGGTATCTCAGCGGTTTAGTAGCTGGATCC
>QMZD01000026.1 GCA_003662985.1 Archaeoglobales archaeon
AAAAAATCGGACATGAGTCACGTTCCCAAGGAGCATCCCAGATACCTCTCACTGCTGTACAGAGAGAAAATAGCTGAGGGTGTGAGGAAAGGAATCACAGCTGTTGAAGGCATAGCAGCCCATGGAAGGGGCGAGACATTCGATTACATTCTGGGAGAGAAAAGCCACGACTTCGCTTTGGAGGCTGAGAGGGCTGCGGTAGCTTTAATACTCCTTTCAAAACACCCCGTTATATCCGTTAATGGTAACGTTGCAGCCTTAATTCCTGATGAGATTGTAAAACTCTCAGAAACTCTCAACGCGATTCTGGAGGTTAACATCTTTCACTTTAGCGAGGAAAGGGTGAGGAAGATTAAGGAGGAAATAGAGGCCCATGGAGGTAGAATTCTAGCGGACATGGATGCAACACTGGAAGGATTGAAGAGTGCAAGGAGGATCGTTAGCAGCAAAGGAATTTTTATTGCTGATACAGTTTTAGTCCCGCTTGAGGATGGAGACAGATGTGAGATTCTGAGAATGAACGGAAAGAAGGTTATAACCATCGATTTGAACCCTCTGTCCCGTACATCAAGAATGGCGGACATAACGATAGTGGATAATCTCGTAAGGGCAGTTCCCAACATGATTGAGTTTGCAGAAGAATTGAAGAGCTATCCTGAAAAGGATCTGAGGGAGATTCTAGCAAATTACGATAACAAAAGGATTCTCTCTGCATCCATAGAAAGAATAAGGGACTACCTTACCGAAATGGCTGAAAAAGTTAAGGAGGAGTAAAATAATGATTGTAAAACCCGATTTTCTTCTTAAACTGGAAAGAAAAAGATCTTTGGAGGATGTTTTTCCTGTTGTAAAGGAGATAATTGAAAAAGTAAGAGAAGAAGGTGACAAAGCTTTACTCGAGTTCAGCGAAAAATTCGATGTGAAACCTGAGTACATCAAAGTGCCCGAAGAGGAGTTTGACCGAGCTTACGATGTCGTTGACGATTCTTTAATCGATGCCTTGGAAATAGCAAAGGAAAACATATCCAACTTCCACAGCATAACCTCTGTCGAAAGAGACATCCGAATAGATTTCGATGATATGATCCTTGGCAAAAAATACGTACCTTTTGAATCTGCTGGTATATACATCCCTGGAGGTAGGGCAAGCTATCCGTCAACAGCTCTGATGGCTGGTTTGCCGGCCAAGATTGCTGGAGTTAGCAAACTGGTAGCATGCACCCCCCCAAACAGCTCTGGAAGAGTGAATGAGCTAACGCTTGTTGCATGCGATCTCGTTGGCTACGATGAAGTTTATGCTGTTGGCGGAGCCCAAGCGATAGCTGCGATGGCTTACGGAACTGAAACCATCAGAAAAGTTGAGTTTATCGCTGGCCCGGGAAACAGATATGTGACTGCTGCTAAACTTCTCTTGCAGAACGAAGTCAGGATAGATATGCCCGCAGGCCCTTCAGAAATCTTGGTTATCGCCGATGAGATGGCAAATCTGAGATTCGTTTGCCTTGATGTTGTCGCTCAGCTTGAACACGATCCATCAGCCATTGCAATCGTTTTTGTTACAAAGGAACGGATGGCTGAGGAGCTCGAATCATGCGTAAACGAACTACTCAAGGAAAATGAGAATTTCTTCATCTGCGTTGCTGAAGTTGATGATGCGATTAATCTGGCAAACACCATAGCTCCTGAGCACCTATCTATGGTTTTTGATGGGGCAGAAAATCGGTTGGATGACATAAAAAATGCCGGATCAGTCTTTGTAGGAGAATATTCGGCGGTTGCTGCAGGAGATTACGCCTCAGGCACCAACCACATCCTTCCAACATCCGGCTATGCAAAGATGTATTCCGGCTTGAGCGTTGAAACATTTTTAAAGCATATCACCTACCAGAAGATCGAGGCGGAAGGGTTGAGAAGGATCGGCGATGCAGTAGTCAAGCTCGCTGAAGCTGAAGGCTTAACATACCATAAAAAATCTGTGGAGGAGAGACTGGAATGGATGCAGGAGTGAGAGGAACAGGGGAGATGAGTGAGAGTGAGGTAGTTAGAAAGTACACATCTGAAATCGGGGAAGAGGATACGGGGAAGCAAGTTCTGCTCTATGGCTGGATCCATGAGCTGAGGGATCTAGGTGGAGTTGTTTTCGCTTTACTTCGGGATAGAGAGGGAATAATCCAGCTTACATGCCCGAAGAAGAGATCACCCGATATAATTAAGGGGCTAAGGAAAACCAGGAGAGAAAGCGTTGTTAAGGTTATTGGAGAGGTAAAAAAAGAGCCAAAAGCACCTGGAGGGTTCGAGGTACTCCCGGATTACTATGAGGTGCTGAACGAAGCTGATGCTCCTCTACCTTTAGATGTTGTAGAGAAGGTTCCTGCTGAGCTGGATACGAGGTTGGACGCAAGATTCCTCGATCTGAGGAAGCCGAGAGTTCAGGCGATTTTCAGAGTGAGGCATGAGATGTTGCAGAGTGTCAGAGACTTTTTGAGCGAGGAGGGTTTCATCGAAGTAAACACTCCAAAGATCGTTTCGACGGCAACTGAAGGTGGGACAGAGCTCTTCCCGATAAGCTACTTCGAAAGGGAGGCTTTCCTGAATCAGAGTCCACAGCTTTACAAGCAGGTTTTAATGGGGGCGGGACTGGAAAAGGTTTTCGAGATAGGGCCAATATTCAGGGCTGAAGAGCATAACACTGTAAGGCATCTTAACGAGGCGATCTCCATCGATATCGAACAGAGCTTTACAGATCACGAGGGCGTTATGAGAGTTCTGGAAAGACTCGTGCAGAGAGTTTACGAGGACATTTCAGAAAAATGCGCAAAATACCTCGACTGGATTGGAGTTGACATCCAAATACCAGAGCTTCCATTCCCAAGGATAACCTACGATGAAGCGATTGAGATCGTGAAGAACAAAGGTGAGGAGATTTCATGGGGAGAAGATTTCTCCACCCCGGCTTTGAAGATACTGTCCGAAAACATCGAAGGCCATTACTATATCGTGGACTGGCCTACAGAGATAAAGCCCTTCTATGCGATGCCACACGAAAACGAACCGGAGATCAGTAAAACGTTCGATCTCATGGCAGGAAGCCTTGAGCTTGCAAGCGGAGCCCAGAGAGTTCATCTTTACGATTTACTCGTTAGAAAGATCAGCGAGAAAGGTATGAGTCCTGAAAGCTTTGAGTTTTATCTTAACGCATTCAGATACGGAATGCCACCCCATGCTGGCTGGGGTTTAGGGGCAGATAGACTCATCATGTCAATTCTAAAACTCAAAAATATTAGAGAAGCAGTCATATTCCCAAGAGACAGAACAAGACTTACACCCTGAAAGAAAGAAGCTGATACCAACATATTTAACTATTTAATTTAACGATACCATAATGTTTCCAAATTTTTTTTAAGCGAATTTCGATTGTTCAGTCCTTTGATTTAGAAAACTTTAAGCGAAATCAAAGGCCGATTCAAGGGAAAATTTTATAAATGAGTTGTTTCAATTTTTTATTGGATGGTGGAAAGTGACATACTGGTTGAACGGCTTGAAAAAAAATTGATTGAAAAAGATAAAGAGATTGCGGAGTTGAAAAGGATGCTATCTGCAAAAGAGTCTGAGATAGAAGAGATAAAAAAGAACCTTGCAGAAAAAGTCAGATCAGAGCTCGCATCAGAGCTTGAGAAGATCAGGGAGCTGGAATCCAAGATAGTAGAACTCAACAAGATTGTAGAGAGTCTTACATCTGAGGTTCTGTATCTTAAGACTGAACTGAAGAAGCCTGAGACCAAATTTGAAATTAGCGAAACAAGGGAGGAGAAGAGAGAGAGGAAAGTAGGTGAAGAGAAAGGCGAGGAGGACATCATAGTTTGTGATTAAGTTAGATAATAAGTAATAAAAATCATGCATATAAAGAAAATAATAGTAAAAAATTTCAAATCATTCAATAAAAGGGTTGAAATTCCACTTTTCAAGGGATTTACCGTTATCAGTGGTCCAAACGGCAGTGGAAAATCCAACATCGTCGATGCAATTCTTTTTTGTCTTGGTTTAACTCCTTCAACGAGACTTCTTAGGGCTGACAGGCTAACGGACCTAATCCACACGGGAAACGGAAACCTTAGTGAAGCAGAAGTGAGCGTTATCTTTGATAACTCTGACGGACTTCTCAAGGGAGAAAAAGAAATAAAGATTACCAGAAGGATAAAAAGAACGGAGAAGGGTTACTACAGCTACAATTATATCAATGGCAAAGCATCTAGCCTTTCAGAGATCCAGAAGTTACTTTCAAGCGCTGGAATTCATAGTGATGCCTATAACGTTGTAATGCAGGGGGATGTAACGAGGATCGCTGAGATGACACCCTTTCAAAGAAGGAAGATAATCGACGACATCTCAGGGATCTCGGAGTTTGATGAAAAGAAGGAGAAAGCTTTGGAGGAGCTTGAAGTTGTCAGAGAGAACATCGAGCGAATAAACACGATTCTCGTGGAGGTAAATCATCAGCTCGAGCAGCTCGAAGCTGACAGGCAGGAGGCTTTGAGATACAAGGGTTTGATGGAAGAAAAAGAGAGATTCACAAGATATCTGAAAATAAACAAGTATCTGAACCTCCTGAACAAAAAGAAGAGAATTGAGTACGAGATTTCAAGACTTGAAAGGGAGAAGGACAGGATTTTGAAGGAAATAATTGAGCTAAACACGAGAATTAACGAGCTTAATTCAAAGGCCGATGGGATATCCGCCCAGATCTACGAGCTTGCGGATGAGAACTATAAGGCCATACAGGCAGAGATAATCGAATTAACTTCGAAGAGGGAAGGTTTGAAGAGATCAAAAGACCTCAGAACTCAGGAGATTAGCGACCTCGAAAACGAGAAAACAAAGCTTCTTGTCTTAATTTCCAGACTCAAGGAGGAGTTGAATGGTATAGAGGAGGAGATCCAGAAGTTTTCGATTCAGCAAGTCAGCATTCAGGAGGTGCTCGACGACCTTGAGGCAAAGAAGAGCCTGATCGAGCTGAAGCTGAGCGAAATGGGAGTAGAGCATTCCAACTTAAAGGATGAGCTTCTTTCCAAGAGGGAGGAACTCGATCTGCTGAAAGAAAAACGATCGGAAAAAGTAAATGAGAGGGATAGATCGCTCGAGGTAATCAGAAGGATTGGGATGGAGCTGGAAGACCTCGAGAAGGAGAAAGACGGAATCAATCGGGAAATAGAGAGCTCGCTCCAAGAACTCGTTAAATTAAAGAAGAAGAATTCTGAAGTGGAGAGAGAGCTTGAGAGCAGAATAAAGAAGAGAAACGAGATAGATGATAGGATCTTTTCAATCAGAAATGAACTTTCAAAAACCGAAGAGGAGATTAAATCCCTTGAAGTTGAACTCTCAAAGATTAAGGCTCAGCTCTCAGTCCTTGAATCGAGCTTTTCTAAGGCGGTAGAACTTATCCTCGAAGCGAGAAAGAGAAAAGCGTTGCCGGGTGTATTCGGAACTGTTTCCCAACTCTGTGAAGTGAGCGAGGAATTCGTTGTTGCTTTGGAAATAGCCGCTGCAAATGCCTTGCAGTTCATCGTGGTTGAGAATGAGGACGATGCCGTGAGATGTATAAAGTATCTGAAGAAGATCGATGGAGGAAGGGCTACCTTCATCCCGATGAACAAGATAAAGAAGAACTTCGGAAAACTTGATCTGGACAAATCCGTTTTGAAGGAGAGAGGGGTAATCGATTATGCTGTAAACCTCATTAAATGTGATAGGAAGTTCAGACCCGTTTTTAATTTCATCTATCGCGATACCCTCGTTGTTGAAAACATAGACGTGGCAAAGAAGCTGATGGATGGTCGAAGGATCGTAACGCTGGATGGTGATCTTATAGAGAGGTCGGGAACACTTACAGGAGGAAGCTTGGATAGAAAGAAGGGAATACTCGTTACAAAGGAGCTCTTCGAGAAGCAGAATAGGATAAACGAGGAGATAACGATTCTGAAAAGCAAAAAAACGGAGATAATGGGCAATCTCAGGAGTGCTGAGGAATTGAAGAGGTTAGTTCAATCGGAAATAGATACGATCAACAAAGAATACTCGGAGATTGGGAACAAGATATCTCTTCTTGAATCCAAGATCGAATCATACAAAGCAAGGCTTGAAGAGATCGATAACAGAATCGAAGAGAAAATCAAGGAGAGGCAGGAAATCTATGCTAAAATAACAAAAGTTGAGGACGAGATTAAGGAAATCGAAGATAGAATTAGAGAGACAAGCAATGAAATCTCGAATCTTGAGAAGAAATTGAAAGGCAGTGAGATTCCGAAGCTCACGGAGGAGCTTGAGAGGCTCAAGGACGAGATTTCCAGAAACAAGGAGGCTTTACTGATAATCCAGAAGAACCTCGAGAACGCTGAACTGAGAAAGCAACAGACTGCTAACTCAATCCACGAAAAGGAAATGCAGACTTCAGAGATCGAAGAGAGGAAAAGAGAGATAGAGGGCAAAATAAGAGAAGAGGAGAGAGTTTTTGAGGAGATTGGTAAAAGGCTTGAAGAGCTAAGAGAAGAGGAAAAGAAGGTTGGTGAGTCGGTTAAAGGTTTGAGGGAGGAGAGAAACAAACTTTTAACCGAGATAAGGGAGCTTGAAAGTCAAAGGGATGAGAAAAGGTTCGAGGTTAAATCGATAGAGGAGAAGATCAAGGCAAGAAATGAAACTCTTGAGGCAACGATGGAACAGATCGAAGAGAGCAGGGTAGAATTCGATGCAAGTGAGAAGATCCCTCCAAATGAGGAGATAATCAGAAAGCTTGACGAGATCGAAGTTGAGCTTGCCAAATTCGGTGATGTTAACCTCAAGGCAATTCAGGATTACGAGGAGGTTAAAGCGAGAAAGGATGAGCTGATGGAGAAAAAACTCGTCCTCGAGAAGGAGAGAGAGGAAATTCTGGAGAGAATCGAGAGATACGAGGGGATGAAGAGGGATGCTTTCTTCGAAGCATTCAACTCGATAAACACGAATTTCAAGGAGATCATCTCAAGGCTTACCGATGGTGAAGGAGAACTTTATCTTGACAGTCTTGAAGATCCTTTCAACAGCGGTCTCCACATTAAATTGAAGATTAGGGATAGGCCTTTCCAGAAAATAGAGTCGATGAGCGGTGGAGAAAAGAGTCTTGTTGCTTTATCACTCATATTTGCAATTCAGAAGTACAAGCCAGCTCCTTTTTACGCGTTCGATGAGATAGATATGTTTCTTGATGGAATAAATGTTGAGAAGGTTGCAACTCTCATAAGTGAGAGGTCGAGGGAGGCGCAATTCATAGTAGTCTCTCTGAGAAAACCAACCCTTGAAAAGGCCGATTCAATAATTGGAGTTACTCTTGCAAAGGATAATTCTTCAACCGTTACTGGAATAAAGATGAAAGCTTAATGGCGGTAAATGGTAGTGAGATAGGATGGATGAAACCTTGGATGAAACCTTAAAAGATCTGGAAGACCCTGTCGAGATGCTCGTGGAGATGGCAAAAAAGGGGGAGATAGATCCCTGGAATATCGATGTAGTTGACGTTGCCGCTAGATTTCTGGAGAGGCTCGAGAGAGCCCAGAAACTTGACCTAAGGATATCTGGCAGGGTTCTTTTGTATGCTGCAATTCTGATCAGAATGAAAGCTGAAATTCTAAGTCAGGAAGCTTCTAGGGTTAAAAAAGAGGAGCCTGAGATCATCCCCGATGAGATCGACTTTGGAGAATTTTTCAATACCGAGTTTGAGACCGGGTTTGAAGCTGATTTTGATCTGGGCTTTGGAGATTTTGACGAGAAAACCAGAGAAACTGGAGACGAGTTAATAGACAGCCTAATTTCTGTCCAGAGAAAAACAACAAGGAGATTTACAACTCTGAAAGATCTCATCAGGGAGCTTCAGATGGCTGAGAATGTGGAGAAGAGGAGAAAGATCAGAAAGAAGGTGGAGAGGGAGGAGGCCATAAAGCAAACCCTCGAGACCCCCCATGAAGAGGACATCGAGGACATTCTGATAAAGGTTGAGAATGAGCTGTTAAAGCTTTTCAGGAGGAAGGATTTGCTTTACTTCTCCGAAGTTGTGAGGGGTAAGGAAAAGGATAAACTCACGTACTACCTCTCAATTCTGCATCTCGCCTTTAGAAAGATCTTGGAAGTGAGACAGGAGAAGCTCTTCGAGGCGGACATCGAACTCAGACTGTACAGGTGATCGAGATGGATACAGCGGTGAACCCGAAGAAAATAATTGAGGCTGTTCTTTTCTCTTCACCGGATCCTCTATCGATTACCAAAATCTCAAAGATTACAAAGATCGATTCGGGAGTTGTAGAAGAGGCTTTAAAAGATCTTATTGAAGAGTATAACACGAGAGATAGTTCAATTGAAATTCTTGAGTTGGGAAAGAAGTATTTGATGAGGGTGAAGCCGGATTACTATCCTTACATAGAAAAATTTGCCGAAAAAGACATGGACAGAGGGACGCAAAGAACTCTCGCCGTCATCGCACTCAAACAGCCGATTCTGCTTTCAAAACTTGCAAAAATCCGGGGAAACAAATGCTATGGTCATGTAAAAAATTTGGAGGAGTTAGGTTTGGTGAAAAGTGAGAAGAAAGGAAGGAGCAGAGTGCTAACAACGACGAGGTATTTCGCCAAATACTTCGGATTGAAATCAAGCGATCCCGAGGAAATCAGAGAGATGCTCGGCAAAAGGGTAAAATCCGGAGATCCAAGTTTGAAAACTTGGCTCGATGAAGTCTGATCGAAGTCTGATTGAGGTTAATGAAATTTTACCCAATTCTATCGAAGTTTACCGAAGTTTAAATCGAAAACAAAACGAGATCTCAATCAAATTTATCAATTAAAAAAACAAAAAAGGTTTTTATGCAATTGTAAATGTTGAACCTTATGGCAAACAGTATCCCGAGTGACATCTCATCAATTCTTTCAGAACTCTCAAAGCTTATTGATAATGAAATAATTTCAGAAAAGGAGGTTGAGGCTAAACTTTTCCGGGCGGTTTTAAGAAGTATTATAGCTGAATCTAATTTTGATAACTTTAATTTCGATTTTTCAGTTTTTCCAGATTTTCTAACCTTATTTGAGGAAGTGAAAGAAAGTCTTTTCGAAATTCCCCATTCCATCACATCTCCCCACTTTTCGGAAAAGTTTGAGATCGAAGGTGTGATTTTCTGCCACCTCCACACTTGCAAGCCTGATAGCAAGAAAATCGAGAGAGCCTACACGAGTTATATTAAAGCAAATGAGTTTCTGCAGATCCTACCAAAAATGAAGGAGATAACGGATAAATTTTTCAAAGGATACCTTGCGAAAGATGGCGTTATAAGGGAATATAGGGGGGATAAACACACGGCATGGGTTTTCTACTCCACAATGGATGACGTTTTTGAAGACTTGGATTACCATCTCAGAATTGCGGAAAGGCTTAACGGGAGATACTGTATCGTTGTTCCTGTGGAAAAAACTCCTAAAAACTTCATAAACTTCTTCAGAGAGCATTCAGAGGAGGCAAAGAAGGCTGGCCTTCGCATATGGGTTGTAAATCCAGAACGCGGTACGATCGACCCCTTTATTGGATATCCAAAGGATCTCAATTTAATTAAAAACTTCCACAATCCTAGAATCGCTTCCATAATATCATCCTTCTGGAGGGCTGAGGTGAAAGAGTTGGATTAGAGTAGGTAGGGTAGAACTAGATTGGAATTAACCAGAATAAGTTAAAGATTAGGCCATCAATTCATCTAATCTTTCTACCCCTCACGAAATCGTATATCCTCCTCGCCTGCTTCTCCCCAATTCCTTCAACTCTCATGAGCTCAGGGATAGATGCGTTAACAACCCTCTGAATGCTCCCGAGTTTCTCTAGCAGCCTTCTCGCCTTCTCGACTCCAATTCCGGGAATCGCTGTTAGCATCGCAATGCTATCTTCTGCATCCACTCTTCTGAGCCTTGGAGCTGTTTTAAGGTTCCCTCTTTCAAGCTGGCGGTTTAGAGACTTAAGAATAAGGCAGAACTCTTCATCGCTCTCCACTTGAATGGGTATAACCCTCTGTTCGGTTTTAAGAGGTATGCTGAGTAAACTCCCGATAAATGCATCTCTTTTTATCCTGGAAAAGTCTGGTCTGCCAACTATACACAGAAAAGAGAGCTGATACGACCTGGAAAGATCATGAATTTGATTAAAAAAACGCCCATCGGCAATAGAAGAGATGTAATCGCTGGCACTTTTCCTCTCAATCGCTACGGCATAACCTTGATGATAGACTAAGTAATCCGCTATGGTAAGTCTTTTTCTAACAACCCTCAAACCGAGGGAGCTAAGAATTTCAGTTATCCTCTCCGGCTCCCTATCGTCGGCAAAAATCATAAGTCCTGATACCTCCCCACTTTACTGGTTTTTCCCACTATCTCCGGAATCCCTTTCCGACGAAGTAGATCTCAGCACTCCTCTTTCTCGAAGCTTGAGGGGAGTGGAATTTTTTAAACCTGAACTTCGGAGCAACTTCTCTGTAAAATGATTGGATCTCCTCCCCCTGAAACACCTTAACAAGGAAGTTCCCTCCTCGCCTCAGGAATAGCTTTGCAAAATTGAAAGAGGCCTTTGCAATGTCTATAGATAGAAGATGATCTATCGTCCACTTTCCAGTGAGCTTTGGTGAAGCATCACTTATAACAGCATCAAATTCAATCTGGAGATCTTTTACCGCCTTAACAGTTTCCTGCTGGGTTATATCTCCTTTTATAAATGTAATCCCCTCTATTGGGGGCATCGGGTTTATATCAATCGCAATAACCTCCGCTCCAATGTTTGCTGCAACCTGGCTCCATCCGCCGGGTGATGCTCCCAAATCAAGTACCTTGTAACCGCTTTTTATGAGGTTAAACCTCTTGTTAATCTGGATGAGCTTGAAAGC
>QMZD01000027.1 GCA_003662985.1 Archaeoglobales archaeon
CCTGTATATACTATAGCCACAAATAAAAACGCAGTAATCACCAAAACCCCTACCTTTTCAAATCTTTTCATACTTTCACTCCATTTAGCAAACTTACAAATCTAAGCTAGCCGCTGAAACTCCCCGTAAACGTCGAAAATCTCCGCATATACATCGCAAGGATCTTCCGTCTTGAAAAACCTTGTCTTGTCACAGCTTACCATTCCGTAAACCGTCCATCCCCTTACACCCTCATTTTCCCTGTATACGGAGAAGTCAAACTGGTAGAATTTATTCTTGCAATTTATGTCCTGGGAAGCCCCCGGCTGAATGCTCACCTCCTCTCCACTCTTAAGGGCCTTTTTCCTCTTCAAAGCCTCAGTTATCCACTTTTTCAAAACATCATCGAAGAAGGGTTCTCTCCCCGTGCAGACATATCCTCCTTCGAAAATGTCCGTGATCTCAGACTCAACAATCTCACCGACTTTCATTTTTTATTCCTCCGAAATCCACGCTTTTCCAAAAATTAGTCTTTTTCCATATTGAATTAGCTCTGCCCTCACGAACACTTCATCTCCCTTATTGATCTCCCTAAGACGGTCGAGAGTCTCATCGCCCTTTGGTAAAACCTCGTAGACTAGCACTTCTGTCCCGCTCGTGTTTAACCACGCTTTGGCCGCGCAATGTGAGATTGCGCACTCTATGTCGAGGTCAACAACCCTTGCTGTGAAGCAAAAGTCTTTACCAACGAACAACGCCTGTTGAGCTGAGGTTTTATTTTCAAGCTCTTCAAGTTTGTGACATGAGTAATTCTCTTTGGGAGTTCCCCAGACCTCGACCATTATGTGTTCTCTTGCTGTTTTGTAACCTTCCGTGTAGTCTTCCGCCGCATGCTTGGCAATAATCTCGTGAGCAGTTGGAGAAAGGATTGCCCATGTGAGAAATCCAAACCAAGCTATAAACACTACAGCTGCCAGCACATATATTTTCCTCACTTCATTCACCTCCTAGGGTTTTCTGAACCAAAACCTTCCCTGGCTTTGCCAGTGAGTTGACGAGGCTGCCCCTTCCTCTCTCTTTCTCCCACGGACATGGTGAGATTGTCGCATACGGGCAGCAAGGAGTGCAGCAGAAAGCATCCGGGCAAGGATCTGACTCCTTGTAAACAACAGGCTTGCCGCAGTTCTTGCACCTTACTTCTCCCTCCTGCAGGGGATACTTCTTAACGTTCTTGTGGTATTCTTTGGCGGCCTTCCTCCTCAGCTCCTCTATTCTATCCTTCTTGAACTCTCCGCTCTTAAAATATTTGGCATAGCATTTAGGCCCTATCCCCCTCCTGAGCGATTGAGGGTTAGATAGGGGCCTTCCACAGATTGCACACCTCATTCTACCACCTTTTATTTTACTAAATATTTAGTCGGGGTTTGCCTATCTGGGACGAATGCAGCAAAGCACTCCACAACGAAGACGGCATCTCCCTCATCTAGGTCATTAAGCCAGATGTGGCTCGCCCTTTTGACGGCTTCGTCGTAATCATCAAAAAGCTCGTAGTTCACCCTCTCTATGTACTTCTCCAGCTTCGGCTGGTACTCGTTCTGGATTATCAAAACCAAGAACATCTTCTCACCTACTCTACCTCATACCTTGAAGCTAACACGTACCTTACTCTCAAGTCATCATTCTCAGCGCTAACAATCATTGGTTTATTTGTAGCATATTTTATCTTAACCCACTCGGCAAAATCCAACCCGTTTGCGATCTCCTTCAAATACTCCAGAGAGTAAAATGCAGTGGCGTCTTCTCCCTCAGCTCTTCCAACGTTTGTCTGAATTGAATCCTCACACTCCGTTTCGAAGAAGCACACCCCTTCAGACGATGTAACCTTAAGAACAACGCCAAACGCAGAGTGTTTGTATATAATCTTGCTAAATTCGTGCACCTCTACCTCCGTCGTGAGATGTTTCTCAAGCCTAGCCAGGGCCTCTTTCCTTGGTTCTTTTCTTATCCCGGTGGGATCAATGAGTGATATTTTGATAACATCCTCCCCCGATGCTGGGCTAATCTCCATCCACTCGTCAAAGATTGTCACCTGGATGTTGGTTTTCCAGTCAAAGACTCCATCCAGCCGGTACCCATCGAGAGATTCCCAGTTTACCCCAACCACCTTTCTCTCCTCGAGTTGTGAGTTGTGTTTAACCATGGCATCGACTAGGCAAACATTATCCGGCGAGGTTGTAAACACCCTCATTGTGTCCTCGTCTAAGTGCAACCTCGATTCATAAATCAAGGACGCCACAGCCTTAACAAACGTTCCAAAAACCTCAGGATCAAGTCTAAATTTTACCTCCTGCATCTTCCACCACCCTACAATACCTTTTTGCCAAAATTCCTACGATTACCTCACCCTTGTAAAAATAGTAGAATTCATCATCTTCCCTATACCTGTCGAAGAAAATCGATACTCCCTTTCTGTAAACCCTGTGGTTGTTAAGGCGGAATATTTGCCTGTGTGGCTCGTGTTTTATCGGCATGATCCACCTCTGCCTCTGCCTCTGCTTCTGTGTCTAAATCAAAAATAGAAATCGTAAGACCTACTATGTGCTCTCTCTCCATTCTGCTCAGGATGTCTAAACATTTGAGGTTGTAGCACTCGCCATCTTCAGACTCTTGTCTCAGGGGACATTCCTCATTGCACCAGAGCTCATCGATTAAGGGAAACAGGTCAAAAAGCTCCTTCAGGGTTATAGAAACTTTCAATCCGTTCAATTTGCTTAAAATATACTCTTCAAATCCCATAATATTCCTCCTCAACGCGATCGCCTGTCGGGCATCGCACAATGGTCATCATAGTATAAATCAAAAGTGGAGTTGCAGTTCAAGCACAGTCCAGTCTTTCCCTTGTCGATGATTTTCCTCGACTTGCAGTAGGGACAGTGCTGCCTTCTCACCTCTTTGTAGAGCTTACCATCCTGATGCACCCATCCCTTACCGGGGATGAAGCGCAAGGGCTCCCCGCACCACAAACACCTAGTTTGGCTCATTTTTATCCCTCACCTAATTTTGCTCAAGATTAACCATTCCAATCTATCCTCATTTTCTCTTCTCCATTACCTTCTTAATCTTCTCGAGTTCTTTCTCAAGTCTACCCTTTGAGATTTTAAGGTTCATCTCAGAAAACTGAAGGTAGTTGATTAAAACTGCGCAAGTCCTCCACTTCTCAAAAGTGTTACAGTCTGAATAGTGCTCGCAGTTCAAACATGGTGGCTTCTCCTTAACTTCCAAATCCTCAGCATCAAAATTCGGGTAAAGTAAAGGTATCAAACCACCTCCTAGTGTAGGAGTAGCTTAGTGTAGGAGTAGGCAACCCCGCTCACCATCATGAAGGCTTTTCCTGCCTCCCTTCTCGCCTCCTCAATCTCATCCCTGTCGCAGACCTCGCAGAGCCATCTTCTGTACTTCTTAACCGTTGAGAATCGCGGAGATTTAACGTAAGCGGTGATAAGATAAGGTGTCATTGGCTTTCCGCATTTACATCTTACGACAAAGGCCTTTCCCTTCTCAGTCAGGCGAATTATTGTATCTGAGGAGGTTAGATCTCCCTCAGCCTCGATAAATCCCTCCTCAATTGCTCTGCGCAAAATTGACACCCTGTGGGATTTTGGTTTTCCGTAGAGCGGGGCTCCAGGGGCTCTCAGTCCGGTTCCCGGGTAGTAATCATCATAATAGTCCATTTTCCTCTTTCCTCCTACCCCTATTGCCATTTTCCCCCCGTAGAGCTTCAGGTAGGAAATTAGCTTTTCAACCTGCTCGTCCACAATAATCACCTACATGTCATTTACAAGTCTCTTTCTATAAACTTGATTCCCTCGAGTATGCAGAACTTCTCAAACCTGTAGTGGCGGTAGATCTTAATCCCACTGTTGTAGTCCCTGCTTTCTATGATTGTATCATAATCCTCCATGAATTGCGGGCAGGGTTGCTGGTAGCACTCGTGGATGCTCTTCATCTTAGCCATGATGATCTTTATCCCCTCTTTCGATGCCTGATCAACTAGGTAGGCAATAAAGGAAAGGGGCAGGACGGGGATGATATACTCTGCCCCGCACTCTTTGGCAAGGTGGATGGCATCAGCTGCCGTGGATAGTGGCCTCTGGTATTTTACAATCTTCACTTCGCCAAATTTTCGTCTGAGGGCTGAAACCTGAGCCGGCAGGGGTTCATGCCGGCTTAGCCAGAGAATTGTTGTCATGTTACTCTTTCCCGCAATACCAGTCGGGCTCGAAATCCTCACCGTAGCCAAGGACATCCTGACAAATGTGCATAGCGTCGTACCAGTGCTGAATCTCCCCATCGCTACTGATGATTATTTTATCGCCCAGGTGGTGCTTTGCAATTATCAAAAAAGCCGTTACGGCTATGTCGTAAGGCCTGTAGGCTGTTTTACAGAACCCGAATACCTTACCAACTTTTCTGGAATCGTTGTAAACCGGTCTGCCACTTGCATCATAGTAGGCAATCTTTCCGATCACCATACCATCCTCATCAACCCTCGGGAACCAGAATGTCTCATAGCTGCAATCTCCGTCACATGTCCTTGCTTTTATCAAGTGGCCGGCAAACCATACTCCCTCCCTCGGGTCTTTTGCTTTGGAGAGAACAACTCCACCAGCTTCTTCAGTTGGCCACGGAATTATAAGATCACGTTTTGGGTGTCCACAGAGAGCATCGCCGTTGAAAACGACAGCATCGTTTGAAATCTCAGGCTCACCCGTTCCATCTCCCCCACGGAGCTTTATTCCCATGCTTTCAATAGCCTCAGCTACCTTTTTAAAATCCTCAACGATTGCTGAGAATGTCTTCTTCGGGATCTTCTTAGGTCTATACCAATAGTGGGTATATCCCATTTCTATCCCTCCAGCAGGTGTTTTACATCGAATAAGATCTGCCTGAGAATTCTGGAGTGTTTGATGAAGGTTCCACCGTGGAGAAAGCTACCCTTGCGGATTTCAATTCTGAATCTGGTTTTTGATTCGTTGAAAGTCACTTCATACCCCTTTTCTTCCAGCTTGGGGATTAATTCCTTTATCTCCTCAATTTCCCTCATGATTCCTCCCTCTCTACTACCACATATTCTTCAGAAACAGGACGGCCACACTCCCGGCAAATATAGCAGCCATCACTGGGATCAGCCATACTAGTTGCCCACCTTACTGAGAATCTCCTGAACTGGAGGTGTACCTTGCCTAGGTACATTATCCCACATTTCCCACAGATACACAGGCGATGGAACTGATTATTTTCAGGAAGATCTCCAATTACAATCTTCATGGCCATACTATCACCCTAGCCTAAAAGGAGTCATAATCAACACTCAAAGACTTTGCGAACTCCTTCCTTCTTAATGTCTCTCTCAAGAAGGGAATAAGCTTTCTTGATGGCTTCTTCTCTCGTCTCGGCCTCAACCACATAGGTCGCCCTAAAGTGGATGTGGTGCCTCATTGCAACCGACTCTCCCCTCAACTCCCTTATCCTTCTAGCCTCCTCTTCAGCCTCTCTTTCCAACTCGTATTCGCTAACCCAGTACGGGCATGTCCCGCATCTTCTGAATCCACACTCCTCAGGCTCGAAATCATCATCCGTGGCCTCGTGGTAGTAATATGAATTTGGGTTCTCACAAACTCCCCTCATGGTTTCACCAACAAGCAGGGGGGCTTATAAGCAGATTGGACAGATGTCCCAATACCCCCTTTCAGGCTTCAAGAGCGTTTCTGTCTCTTTGCCATTCTCTATTTTGACTCTTCTACAGTAGTGTTTTCCTGTATTACTTATATCGATGATGTCAATGATGCCAGTACCTTCGACAATGATGTCCCAGTGGTTGCCAGTTCTGCTGAAATTTGTCTCAATGATTTCCACATCTCCTTCAACTCTTCTAACAGAAGTGTAAGCTCCTCTACCAGTATTTCTACCTCCTATTTTCATCCTACCACCTCACAAAAACCTGAACAAGAGTTCGTCGGGCTCATCGGTGTTTTCAAGGGCAGACTCTAAAAACTCCTGCTTGTTTTCACCGGGCTTTCCAGATCCTCCGCATTTCTCACATGGTTCATCAAGGAAGCCTTTCCCATCGCAAACCGGGCATGGCTCGGTGTGTCTTTCAGGGTAGTAAAAAGTTAGAACTCCCTCTCCCCAGCATCTTTCGCATCTCTGCTTTCCCGTTCCGTTGCAGGCCGGGCATTTCTTGCCGAAGTCGCAACAGGGGCATCCTTCCCCGTTTAAGAATTTCTCCCTCTCATCGGGCTCCAAATCGCCGTGGTAAACGCCATATGCCTCCCACGGCTCCCCACACTTAGCGCAGTAAATATCTCCCATTTTTATCATCCCCTGAGTTTGTAAACGAATTTGCCCATCTTGTAGTATTTCTGTCCTTCGTGCTCAAAGAATCCCTGTACCTTTGACGTTATTGGTTTGTCTTTGCACTCTAGCTCTAGAACTTCTGTGTACTCGACTTTTTTGTCTTGAAGTTCTATCGTTCCGTCTAGCTTCTTCCCTCTCTCCTGGAATCTCTGAACAATGTACAACACTGAATCCGTCTTTATGTTATTTAGAATCTCTAGAACCTTCTCAAGTTGTTCCTTGTTCATTAGCATCAATAGTTCTTTCAACAGTGAGCCAAAATCAAATAGCTCTAGTGGAATATCGTGGCTCGGTTTATGGTTCGTTGTCCAGCCGACTTTACTAGCTTCAAGATCAAACGTTAGTTTATACTCGTACTTGATAGTCCACCACTCGGCAATTACTTGATTTATTTCATCATTTATCAAAATTTGATATTTTTTGGACCCAAAGTACACTGTCGTCTTATGGAACGGGCAGGTTGCGTAGGTACTTAGATAATCGGCGAATGGCTGTAGCTCAAGTTTTTGTACAATTTGCTGCCTAATCTTGTATTTCTCCCTGATTTCTTTGCACCATTCACAATCACTTGGCCAGAAGCTTGTTATTTTTTTAACCATACTCTCACCTCCTGTACTTAGGGCATGAAAAAAGTTCGCAACCGATTGCGTAGCATATGCGAAAGTCGTCGGGTAGTAAAAAGCATCTGTCTATCGCATAACCTATCGGGCACGGCGAATACGCTGTTGCTCCGCAAGCATCGCATTCGTTGATATCACAGTTTGCGCAGAAATTCGGAATTGCCTCAACGGCATCAACGACTTCACTAACGAGGTCGTCGTATTTACAATCCACACAATGGTTTCTCCAGCCCTCACAATTTTGGCATCTTTCATTCAACTCAAATATCTTGTTTTTTATTTCCATTATATCACCTCATAGGTTTCTAAAATCTTCTCAAACTTATCCTTTTCCAAAACCCTCAACTCAGAGGGCTGGAAGCCGTAGAACTCCTCGATGGCCTTTACTCCTCCAACCCTAACGAGCAAATCTAGGTTGGAGAAGTAGTAAACCCTGAAAATCCGCGGAGCTCCCACTATCGTAAAACAAATTGGCTTTCCATTCCCTTTTTTTCCGTTAAAACCATTCCCACTCATTTTATCCCTCCTGGGGCAGACAACTCGCTTAAGTCCCATTAAGCGAACCATCCGCCCTATCAGGGGGTAAAAATTAATAGTTTTTAATTTTTCAAGAAAATCCTAGATTATATAGTTCTGACAGTAAGATGTCTCTCTTACTGTCGTCCAACGACCTGCAATATGTGCACAGCAGGTCGTATAAATTTTGTGTTATTTTTATTTTACATTTTTTACATATTTTATCCAATTTTTTCACCTCCTCAATTTAGGTACAACTATTTTGACCTTGACCTTATAGCAATCTTTATTCCAGTAGTGCTCTACTATTTCATATTCCCCAATACCGGGGAATATGATCTTAAAGTACGGTGATGAGGCGTTGAGATCCCCGCTCATAACTGGTAAGGGGATTATTTTAACCCCTTTTGAGGGGATAACACTGATTTTGTGTGCTCTGCTATTGACCCGTTTCACGAAGAAAACGGGTTTTTTGCGGAGTACAATAGTTTTACCATTAAGGTCTCGCATATCTTTGATGCTCTCTATGAACGCATAGAACTCTTTGAATTTCTTGTAGAGTTTCTGTGTGTAATCGTCTGCCTTGTGTTTTATGTAGTGTTCATCCTCCCAGTATACCACATCGTTGACAACGTGGTATACTTTTTTGTTGGATTCGGGTTCGTTTTCCTTCTTAACCCTGAATATAACATACTCAGGGTTTAACCACTCTATGTCGCACCAAAACCAAGTGTTTTGGTGCTTAATTTTATACTGCATTTTTCACCACCTGAAATACCGCCCTTTAAAAATCCGCTGGATTGTCACTCCATCGAAAAGTCACTGTTAGCGACTGCTCATCCCAGTCCGTGAAGTCCCAATATTGGGATAACACGGACGTATCATAGCCATTTTGCTGTAAAATCTCCTCTGCAAGCTCCTCTTTCCTTTCCACATCCCCAGCCTTGAGGCTGAGGATTTGTTTAAGTTGGCTGGGTGTAACAGCCAGCTCATAGCTTATATTTTTCTCCATCTTTATCATAATAATCCCCCTTATACCAATGCATGAGCCTTCAAAATAGCATACAACTTATCATCTGTCTCATCAAAATCATTTTTTCCAGTTATTGCCGTAAGAATAAACCTCTTAGTATCTCTATACTTCTCCTTCAGCTCTAGCACCCTGAAATAAAGTTTCATTAGCTCAACAACACTTTCAAAATCCTCTTTTTTAACAAGAATATCGAACCCAGTCGAAAATACATTGCTCGTCGTTCCAAAAACAATCGCAAAGTCGATTTTTGCCTCCCACAAGATTTTCTTGAGGTTTTCATAGAACCTTCCAAGATACTCTGCATCTTTCGAGCCGTGAAGAATTGCATCTTCATGTATTTTTACCCATTCACCCGCTACAGGCTCATAGTATCCTCTCCAGGGATCTGTAGACACCCATTTAAACTGTATTGGGCTATTTTCCTCCATCAAAATATCAAAATTAAGATCGTCGTACTCGTCTAGGCTAGATATGCTCTGAGAAAGGTGTACGTCTTCGACTGAGTAAATAATAAATTTGTCAACAGTACCTTCCTTTGGGTAAAAAACAATCACAGTTCCTTGGGGGTAGTCCTTTTCTGCATCAAAGCAATATTCGCAAAGTGTGGCATCTAATTTATCTGAATATAGCTCATGTCCTTCTTTAATCTCCTCTCCACAAATCTTACATTTTACCATAAAACCACCTCAGGAGATCACTTTATATACCAATTAATTATTATCTCTCCTCTCTCATCTATTGTAGCAGTCCTGAGGAGGTCTCTTTTTCCAGTTTTAGTTTCTAAAACTCCTTTCCCTACAACAACTTCCATATGCATCACCTTTAAATCTCCTCTGCACCGCCGAAAATTACAGGAGCTCCGTCGAGGTAGCCCAGAATCTCTCCGGGCTTGATTACTGCCTCTTCTAGTAGTTTAACAAACTCCTCTGGGAAAACTGCCTCTTTTGCACCTAAAACCGGGCTCAGGTGTGGGAAATAGCTCCCCTTGGTGTTGTAAACTCCCTTCCGAGTTGCGGGATCTACCTTTAGGATTATTCTAGAGCCCTGAGCGATCAGGTTGCCCTTGTCGGTCTTCATTACAAGAAGGGAATCCGGTTTTCTCATTCTTCCAAGCTTAACAACCACACGCCCACTTCGGGCTTCTAAAACCTTAACTTTCAATTCCTCCATTTCTAATCCCTCCCCTAATTTTATAAGGGCAGGGGAGCATTTTTCAGCCCCGAAAACCTGCCCATGACAAAAAATATTAAGAATTTTTTACTCTAAACTACCTCAGCCTCTGGTAATTCACCTAAAAGCTCTTTCAGAACATCTATTGCAAGCTCATAATCTCCTGAGCAAATATATTCTATTGCCTTATATTTTAATTCAGATTCCATCTTTATCCCCTCCACCGGCTTAAAAAAGGAGGGTGGGGGATTTGCACCCCCATTAAGATCAAAAAGGCTCATTTCTACCTTTCCATTGCCTTATATATTTATTTAAATACATTTCATTCTGTAATATCTCTGCTTTCTCTTTAAACTCATCGAGATTATTTTCACCATATGTTTTAGTTATGTAAGCTATTACTTCCCCGTAATTTTTAAAAACTAAAGAATTTGCATAAGTATCTTCTCCCTTTTTTATAGACTCTACAACTATAAAATCCCCCTCTTTCGATGTACGGTGTAGACTAATCTCTATTGCATCAACAGTTTCAGATATGTTAACTGCCACAAGTCTTAAACCTTTTTCCGTTGCCCTATCTTCAAACTCCATCATATCAAGCCTCCATCGGCCCTAAAAGTTCTCAAATCCCTGTCCATCGCAGGAGGGGCAAATTCCTCCTCCAATATTCGATTAAGTTTATATTCCTTCCAGATATTGTTTCAGATCCGCTAAAAAATCCAGAAGATCATCACATTTGATGTTTTCGCTTTTATACCCCTCAATCGCTTCTTCGATCATTTCTATAGCCCTGGCAATATTTTTCATCCTACCACCTCCATTAGCTTAAAAAAATAGGAGGCCCCGGGATTCGAACCCGGGGAATGTTCTTGCTCCGTGGCAATGAGGCCCCACGGAGGTTGGCCTTCTCCCTTTTTTCAAAAACTACTCAATTTGCCTTCTTGACTTTTCTCCTTGCCCGACACCCTTTCCGAGCCCAAATCTCCTCCTTGTGCACTCCCATCAATGTTCAAGCACCCGTATGGTGTTTTCTGAACAAAGGACGCATGCTCCTTCCACCCTCACGGCTACGGCGTCATTGGAACAACCCCCGCAACCGCTCAGGCTTCCGGAAGCATGCGTTGCCCTCAAGCAAAGCTC
>QMZD01000028.1 GCA_003662985.1 Archaeoglobales archaeon
GAAGCATGGGCGGGGTGTTTACGAGCTTATAGCGGGGCGTGGATTTGAACCACGGATCTGCGGGTTATGAGCCCGCCGGGATTACCTGGCTACCCCACCCCGCTTCGTAGGAAAGTAGCTACAATTGATATTTAAGTTTTCGGATGGAGTGTTTGTAAAGTTAATTACGGAGGTTATACTAAAGAGGTAATATACAGAGCCAGTTACAAAGTCCTAAGTTAGCACGTGTCAAAACTTGTCAATATTTCTCTTCCCTAAAAGCCGTGATGAGCTTGACTGAGATCACACCTCTCAAAGAGCTGAGCCTGCCAACCATCTTCTTTATCTTCGACATGTCCCCTCTGACCGTTATCATCTCTAAGCAGTTTTCCTCATCCAAGTGGATGTGCATGGTTGTTGTTATTATATCGCTAAAGTCGTGCTGGAGGGAGATTATTGTGTCTGTAACTCCCTTGTAGTGGTGATCGTAAGTGACACTCACAACCCCAATTATTTCTCCGCTTTCTCTCTCGAGCCATTTAAACTCGTTTATATACATTCTTATCGCGTCTCTGATGGCCTCAGAACGCGAGGAATAGCCTCTCGACCTTATAATAGAATCGAACTCGTTGAGGAGGTTTTTGGGGAGACTAACACCGATTCTGGTAATACTATCCTCCATGCAATGACTCCTATACCACTATATAAAAAACTTTTTAAAAACAGAAAAAGTAAAAATAAAATAGGAAATCGGCTTGAGAACACTTGAAATTGCTTTTTGCCATTCTATTTTCGATTTAGAAACTTACTCTAGGTTCATTTATTCCTGCTCTCTGTATGCATCCAGAATTGCATTTACGATTTTTTCCCTCGCTTCTTTACTGGCAGGGTGGAAGACATCCTGGAAGGTACCATCTTTGGCTTTTCTGCTGGGCATACTAACCCAGAGGCCATTTTCTCCTTCCAAAATCTTCAACCCCTTCACGATAAATTCATTATCCAAGGAGACCGTGGCATAAGCCTTTACAGCCCCCTCCGTTTTTGGCTTATATATTCTCACTTCAGTTATTTCTACCAAGACAAACTCCTCCTGTTCGGTTTGATTTCCTGGCAATATCTCTCCAAGCTATATAAAGTTTGCTGTGCTCTGATATTTATGCTCCGATTCTGCAAATGGAGAGTGATTGCTAATCCTGCTACACTCTGAAAAACTCCTTCGCGTTTTCAAAGGCAATTCGCTTAATTTCTTCCATTTCAACACCTTTCTCAAGAAGGAAAGACACAGCTCTAACAGTTGAAAGGTAATCAAGGGATGTAAATCCTGTATCGCTATTGATCATAAGCCTCTCAGGCCCAAATTTCTCAATTATTTCGAGAACATCTCTCTCAGATAGCTTCCCTTCCTCAACCGTAAGTCCGGCATGATAACCCCTGTTTAAAATCTCTGAGACCGTTTCAAGGCTTACATGGTCTATTACAGCCAGTTGTTCAGGAAACCGGAGCTCTTCAAGACTTTTTAAGGTTTTTTGAGTGATTTCAGCCTTATTTCCTCTCGGAGTGTGAATTATACACGGGATGTCGAGCTTCTTTGCAAGACTGAGCTGGGCCTTTAGTACTTCAACCTCAGCTTTCTCGGCGGTTTCTAGGCCTATTTCTCCAAAGATTTTGGGCTGGGATTCTTCGAGAAAATCGATTACCTCATGCCAATTTTCAGGTATGCACCTCGGATGGATGCCAAAAGCAGGCACGACTTTCAATCCAGCCTTTTCTCCCCTGTAAGTTTCAAACTCCTCAAGCTTTCGAAAAAGATCAATGAGAGTTCCTGGATACCGTGGTCTAACTGGATAGAAGGCACAGGAGTTTACAGTTTTAATTCCAGAATTCGACATTTCAGAAAGCTCTTTCTGACTCCTTCCTTCCGAATGGATGTGGGAATCGTAGATTTCAATATGGCCCATGGAAAAATGTAAATTTAGTTGCTAATAAAGTTAGCTGTATGAAAATGTTTGAGGGGCTTTACGCTTACGTCTGGGGAACCGCCTTCCTAGATTCATCCAATTCCTATATTATAAAGGATGATGTCAGCGTAATAATCGATCCGGGATGTTACAAGAGCTTCACAAACCTCTTTGGCCTGATGAAGAATGATAAAATAGAGGTGTCGGATATAGACGTTGTTTTCAATACCCACCTACATAAAGACCATTGCGAATCGAATCCTATATTTCTGAAAAAGGGAGCGTTGCTTGCCTTTCATGAATTGGAGAGGGATTTCACATGTTACAGCTTCACCCCCGATCTACCAGTTTCCAATTTGAAATACTACAACACTGGAAGGTACAATCTTGAACTCATTCATACTCCCGGCCATACTCCAGGAAGCATCTCAGTCTACATCGAAGAATTCGGAACAGCAATCACGGGAGACCTCATATTCGAGAATGGAATTCCTGGAAGGACGGATCTATATGGTGGTAACACGAGGAGCATTCTGAAATCCCTTGAAAAAATCCAGTCCCTCGACCCTGACTACATTCTACCTGGTCATGGGCGGATTCTGAGTGGGAGAAGTGGTATAAGGGAGCTTTTCGAAAAGGCCATTCAGATTATAGCCGCAAAAAATTCAGATTGAAAAACCTCATTATTTTTCATTAGCTTGGTAATTTTAATAATAACTATTAGGAGATAACTTTCACAACATCCAGAAACGTTATGTTTCTTCTTCCGAAGCTTCCACAGATGAACACAACTCTCGACAGATTTTTCCCATTGTTCCACAAAAAAGATACCGAAGATGAAACTGATATTAGATTTTTCCAGGAAATAAGTGAATACCATTCTAATTTACTTCAAAAAGTAGATGAGGTTTATTCAATAGCAGAAAAAGCCCGACAAAAAGGTTTGGATCCAGAGAAAAAGGTAGAAATTCCCGTTGCCAGAAATATGCCTGAAAGAGTTGAAAAATTGCTCAATCTTCCTGGGATATCAGATTTGATCCACGATCTTGAGGAGAAAGGTGTTAGTAGGGAGAAAATCTGTTTTATAATTGCAGAAGAGCTAATAAAAGGGAGATTTGGCAATTTTGATGTTGAAGAAGCGATGGATAAAGCCGTTAGAGCATCGGTTGCGATTCTTACGGAAGGTGTAGTTGCGGCCCCAATAGAAGGGATAGCCCGCGTGAACCTTGGAAGAAACTATGATGGAACGAAATATCTGAGAATATATTACGCTGGCCCAATCAGAAGTGCTGGAGGAACCGCTCAAGTCATCTCGGTTCTCGTTGGAGATTACGTAAGGAGGCTAGCCGGATTGAATCGGTACATACCAACCGAGAACGAGATTCTGAGATATATCGAAGAGATTCCACTCTATAAAAAGGTTGCAAACCTTCAGTATCTGCCTTCTGACGAGGAAATAAGACTTATCGTCTCAAAATGTCCGGTCTGCATAGATGGTGAGCCTACGGAGGATGTAGAGGTTTCTGGCCATCGGGATCTTGATAGGGTTGAAACAAACAGAATTAGGGGGGGTATGGCCTTAGTTATAGCAGAGGGTATAGCACTTAAGGCTCCGAAACTAAAAAAGATCGTTGAAGAACTAAAGATAGATGGTTGGGATTGGCTCGATGAGCTGGTGAGTAAGGATTCAGGCAATTCTGAAATAAGCGTTACACCCACAGACAAATATCTGACGGATATCGTAGCAGGCAGACCCGTTTTCAGCCATCCTTCGAGGAAGGGTGGTTTCAGGCTTAGATATGGTAGAGCGAGAAACTCGGGATTTGCGACGGTAGGGATCAACCCCGCTGTGATGGCAATCACCGGAGATTTCATAGCTGTCGGAACGCAGCTTAAAATCGAAAGACCCGGGAAGGCTGGAGGAGTCGTACCAGTAACTTCCATAGATGGGCCGACTGTAAGACTGAAGAACGGAGATGTTGTGAAAATAAATTCTGAGAAGGCTGCCTACCTCTATAGGGATCAGGTTGATGCGATTCTTGATCTGGGTGAAATCCTAATTAACTTCGGAGATTTCCTAGAAAACAACCATCCGCTACTTCCAGCCTCATACACCTACGAATGGTGGTTGGAAGAAGCTGGGAAAATTCTCCCGCCAGGAAATTATCGAGAGATAGATGAGGAAAAGGCGATAAAGCTATGCGATGAATATGGTATCCCCTTACATCCCGATCACACGTACTTATGGCATGACATATCGCTGGATGAGCTCCGGTATCTCAGAGATTTCATTTCAAACGAGGGAAAGATCGAAGGAAAGTATGGAAAGAGCACCCTTGTAATTCCCAAGGATCTAAAGACGAAGGATATCTTGGAAAAGATCTTACTCGAACATAAGGTAAGAGATGATTTCATAGTCCTCGGGAAATGGAGAGTTCTGATTAGATGTCTGGGTTTGGATGATGATCTAAACGTGGTTAGGGAGATCAAACCAGATAAAGATGTGCTTGAAAACATAAGGTATATCTCCGGCTTAGATGTTAGGGCAAAAGCTCCAACACGGATCGGAGCGAGAATGGGAAGGCCTGAGAAGGCTAAAGAAAGAAAGATGAGTCCCCCACCCCACTTTCTCTTCCCTCTGGGTCAGAGTGGGGGTAAAACTAGAGACCTAAAGAACTCAATCAACTTCACGAGCAGCTACAATTCTGCAAAAGGGGAAATAGTTGTAGAGGTGGCAGTGAAAATATGTGAGAAGTGTGGAAGAGAGACTATCTGGACAAAATGCGAGTGTGGGGGAGAAGCTAAGCAAGCCTACTATTGTCCGAAGTGCAGGATTAAAACTGACAGCCAAACCTGCCCGAGGTGTGGAGGCGAGGTTCAGGGTTTCAGAAAAAAGAAGATCAACGTTAGAAGGCTTTACGAAAATGCAATGAGAAACCTCAACGAGAGAGATGTAAGAACGCCAATAAAGGGTGTTCTGGGTTTAACAAACAAAAGTAAAGTTTGTGAGAGGATAGAAAAAGGTATATTGAGGGCAAAGCACAATGTATTCGTCTTCAAAGATGGAACGGTAAGATACGACATGACTGATCTACCTCTAACCCACTTCAAACCCTCCGAGATAGGAGTTAACGTTGAAAAGCTCAAGGAACTGGGGTACAATTTTGATTACAAGGGAGATCCGCTAACAAGTGAGGATCAGATAGTCGAGCTGAAGCCCCAGGATATTATTCTAGCAAAGGATGCCGCCGATTACTTACTCAGGGTAGCCAACTTCATTGACGAGCTTCTGACTAAATTCTATGGGCTTGAGGCTTTTTACAACGCGAAAAAAGTTGAAGATCTAATCGGTCATCTTGTTATAGGCCTAGCCCCCCATACTTCTGCCGGTGTGCTGGGCAGGATTATAGGCTTCTCAGACGTACTTGCTGGCTATGCCCATCCATACTTCCATGCAGCCAAAAGAAGGAACTGCGATGGCGATGAGGACTGTGTTATGCTTCTGCTCGACGGCCTGCTGAACTTCTCAAAGCATTTTCTGCCAGAGAAGAGAGGTGGCCAGATGGATGCCCCGCTAGTCCTTACAACCATTCTGGATCCGAGAGAGGTTGACAGCGAAGTTCATAACATGGATATCGTTGAAAGATATCCTCTTGCATTCTACCACGCAACTCTCAACTATTCAAATCCCAAAGAGCTGGTTGGAAAGATTGAAAGAGTTGAGGACAGACTTGCGACCGAGAAGAGGTTCTTTGGGCTCAAATTCACCCATGATACAGCCAACATAGCTGCAGGTGTTAAGATTTGCGCGTATAAATCCTTAAAAACGATGAAAGATAAGGTTAAAGCCCAGATGGAGATTGCAGAGAAGCTCGTTTCCGTTGATGAGAACGATGTGGCTGAAAGGGTTATCTCAACCCATTTTTTGCCTGATTTAATAGGAAATCTCAGAGCCTTCTCGAAGCAGGAATTCAGGTGTGTGAAATGTAACACCAAATACAAGAGAGTTCCCCTCCTAGGAAAGTGCATTAAGTGTGGTGGAAATCTAACGCTCTCCGTCCACGAGAGCTCGATAAAGAAGTATCTAGATATCTCAAAATATCTGAGTGAGAGATATAAGGTGAGAGAATATACACGGCAAAGGCTGATGCTAATAGAACTCGAGATAAATTCGCTATTTGAGAACGATCTCAAAAGACAGGTCAAGATAAGCGATTTCTTTTAAGATCAGTAAACGATTTCTTCTGAATTTTTTCCAAATTTTAATAATTTAACCTCATAATAAAAATCTTGAAATACAGGGCTGACTATTTTCAAAAAATGATTATAGTTCGCTATGATGAGATAGGGCTGAAAAGCAGGTTTGTAAGAAAAAAATTTGAGGATACCCTCATCAATAATATTAGAAGAGTCCTTAGTAGGGAGTTTAGAATAAAAGCTAAAATAAAAAGGGACTACGGTAGAATATACGTAATTTCAAATGAAGAAATGATTGCAAAAAGGATTTCAAAGGTTTTTGGAGTTATAAGAGCTGAAATGGTAGAGAAAATGGAGCTTGATCTTTCTAAAAATGCAATCGAGATCGCCACCAAATGGAAAGAAAAAGTTAAGGGGAGAAGCTTTGCCGTTAGGGTAAGAAGAGTGGGCAATCACGATTTCACATCCATGGATGCTGCAAGAACAATCGGACAGAGGGTGAAAGAGGTTGCAAGAGCCAGAGTTGATCTCAAAAATCCGGATGTCGAGATAAATGTTGAGATCAGGGATAACTACACCTACATGGTCACAAAATCTTTCTCAGGCTATGGGGGGCTTCCCACGGGAACACAGGACAGAGTTCTCTCGATTCTGTGCGGTAAAAGCTCTATGCTGTCAACATGGTTTGCCCTGAAGAGGGGTTGTGATGTTGATTTAATGGGTGATATCGGAGATGAAAAAGAGGTTCTGGAATTCTGGGCATCGTACAGAAAGATTAACGTGGTCCCATCTGAGGGTGATCTGAACGAGATGCTTGAAGAAGCTTATAATCTCGACTACAAAGGGATATACTGTTCCATAACCGCTGAAGAACTCGATGATTTTTATGAGACTCTCTCAAAGAGAACTAAACCAGTTTACATGCCTCTCCTCCCATTCTCTGATGAGGAAATTTATGAGATGATAAAAAAGATGATTGATGGAGCAAAATTGGGGTGTGATCATGCCTGAAAAAGAAAGTAAAGATGTAAAAGTCCAGATAATGGGTGCTGGGGCTATAGGTTCTCTTTTTGGCGCTCTAATCCAGCTTTCCGGGTTTAGCGTACATTATGTCGCCCGTGGTAGGCAACTCGAAGCTTTGAAAGAAAATGGGTTGACCATTACCGGATTGATTGAAGGGCATTTGAGGGTTGACGTGAGTAATAGACCAGAAGAGGCAGATCTAACGATTGTGGCTGTGAAGGCATACGATACAGAAGGGGCTGCGAAAATGCTTTCTGAAGTTGATTGCGGAATTACTTTCACGATCCAGAACGGGATAGGCAATGTCGAGATTCTCTCAAAGTATTTGGAAAGAGTAGTTGGAGGCGTAACCACCTATGGTGCCAATCTTGTCGGGCCAGGAATCGTCAACTACGCTGGAAAAGGGGTGGTTTATGCGGGAAATGACGGATACGCAAGCGAGGAGGCAAAATTTGTTAAAAGGGTCCTTGAGAAGGGCTTCAACTGCGAGCTGGTTGATGATATAAGCTTCAGAATATGGAGCAAGGCCATAGTTAATGCTGCAATAAATCCGTTAACGGCAATCTGTAGGGTTAGGAATGGAAAGATCGTTGAAGTTGAGGAGCTATGGAGTATTGCCAAAGCAGTTGTTAAGGAGGGAGTTGAAGTTTTGAAGAAAATTGGTTTGCCAGAGACAGACTTCATCGAAATGGTTAGAGATGTCGCAACAAAAACCTCTAAAAACAGATCATCAATGCTTCAAGATGTTGAAAATGGAAAGAAGACGGAGATAGACTTTATAAACGGGGAGATCGTAAGAAGAGCTGAAGAACTTGGACTAGAAGCTCCGACAAACAAAATCCTCTTGAAACTCGTTAAGGGGGTTGAGAAAGCATATGGTATCATTGAATGAGGTTATCAGTGTCGCTATCGTCTCAGCACTCCCAATTTCAGAGTTGAGAGGGGGCATTCCGCTGGCCCTCTACTATGGTTTTCCCCCATTACAAGCATATCTGATTTCTGTGCTTGCAAACGCACTTCCCGTTCCATTTCTCCTGCTGTTTTTAGAGAAAATAGGAAAGATCGTGGATAGATGGAGCCTTACCTCCAGAATCTACAGATACTTCATCGAAAGAACTGAGAGAAAAAGAGATATTATAGACCGGTATGGATACGTAGGGCTAACCATTTTTGTTTCCATCCCCCTCCCCGTGACAGGAGCTTGGACGGGGAGTCTCCTTGCCTTTCTTCTAGGGCTTAAAACGATAAAATCCTTCTCTTTTATATTCATTGGAATTTTGATTGCAGGATTGATTGTTTCTCTAGCTTCCCTTGGAATTCTCAGCCTTTTTTGAGTCTTTTTTGATATACTCCATATTTTATTAAAAAATTAAAAGGATATTTTTCAGATTCCTAATCATTTTTATCCAAAAAACTTTAAAACCCCTCATTGTTTTTGATTTAGCGGGTGATGGAAATGCAGCATGATATACCAGTGAAGGAAGTAATGACAAGAGAGGTTTGTACAGCACTTTTGGAGGATTCCCTACTCAACGCATCGAGAAAAATGATTGAATACGGTGTAGGAAGTATCGTTGTAATGGAAAACGGGAATCCAGTAGGAATTGTTACTGAAAAAGACATGATCGAAAAAGTTATTTCAAGGAACAAAGTTCCTTCCGAAGTACTTCTCAAAGATATCATGACTTACCCCCTGATCGTTATCCCTCCCCTTACAAGTCTTAGAGAAGCAGCCCAAATTATGTTAAAAAAGGGAATAAGAAGACTTCCCGTTGTCGAAAATGGGAAACTTGTTGGAATTATCACGGACAATGACATTCTCAGTGTCTCACTTGACCTGATAGAATCCAGCGATATTGAAAACTATAAAATGCTACTCCGAGAAAATACCTTTGTTCTTGAAGAGATCGGTTTCGGAAAGTGCGAAAAATGCGGTAAGCTTACCGACAGACTCATCGAAGTTAACGGACTCAAGCTCTGCGAAGACTGTGCAGAGCTTAGCGAGGAGTAATCGGAGGAAAATTGAATGATAAATAAAGACAGCTATTCTCGTGAGAAACCAAGTAGAGAGAAGAAATTACCCAAAAAGCAAAAGAGTGGAGAAATAATGGATTACTGCACAACAAACGTTGTGACGATACCACCAACCTCAACCATAATGTCCGCTGTGAAGTCGATGTTGAAATACAACTTCAGAAGAGTCCCGATAGCAGATGCAGGAACCAGAAGACTTGAAGGAATTATCACTAGTACCGATATCATCAACTTTTTTGGTGGCGGTCCAAAATACCAAATCGTCCAAAATAGGTATAATGGAAATTTGATGGCCGCTGTGAATGAGGAAGTGGAAGAGATAATGGAGAAAGAAGTTGTGAGTGTGGAGTTCACTTCCTCGCTAGAAGATGCTATCGAACTTATGCTTGAAAAGAGAGTTGGTGGTTGCCCTATAATCGATAAAGGAGACATCATCCTTGGAATAATAACTGAAAAAGATGTTCTGAACTACCTATCGGAGAACGGAGAGATCGATGGTTATGTCAGCGACTACATGACCAGGGGTGTTATCACGGCAACCCCAGACACAACCGTTGAGGAAGCGATGAAGACTATGATCTCCGAGAGGATGCGAAGGCTTCCAATCATCAAAGACGGAATACTAATAGGCCTAATAACCGCAAGAGAGTTGCTCAGGTACTTTGGCAAGGGAGAGGCTTTCAAGATGCTAACCACCGGTGATATCAAAGATGCTCTTGTCCAGCCTGTATCCAAGATTCTTTCAAACGATGAACTTAGGGTGTATAAAGAACCTCTTACGGTGCATCCCGATACAAGGATTTCTGAAGTTGTTCAGCAGATGAAAGGAGCTGGCTACGGTGTGGCTCTAATTGTCAACAATGGAAGTCTGGAGGGAATCATCACCGAAAGGGATCTTGTCAAATTCCTCTATTCCAAAATGAAGAAATGAGTTTTGTAGCAGAGGCTCTAAACCTTTCCCCTTCGGCTGCAAGGAGGCTGGAGGAAAGGAACATCCTAAGGGAAGCTCTCATCCCTCATGACTTCTTTTCTGACGTTCTCGATGCTTTCAAGCTGGACAAGAAGTTTGGTGAGTTTGAGGAGGGGACGGTTATTGCAAAAACAACCGATGGAGTTGAGATCGTCAGAGGTTACCCTAAAATTCGAAGGGCCTTAACCCTCTATCCAACGATAAAACGGCATTTCAGAGATAAAGTTGCGATAGAAGAAAAGATGAATGGTTATAATGCTAGACTCGTTCTTTTCGGGGAGAATATTTACGCAATAACGAGAAGGGGGTTCTTCTGCCCGTACACAACTGAAAAGGCGAGAGATTTAATAAATGATAGCTTCTTCAAAGACCATCCTGAACTCATACTTTGCGGCGAGGCTGTGGGAAGTGAATCCCCTTTCGTCGTAAAGGAGACCTATGGAAAGGGCATTGATTTCTTTGTATTCGATATCAGGGAGAAAAGAACGAACAAACCAATGACAATAGAGTTCAAAGAACGTGCAAGTAAGGAATATGGCTTTAAAATAGCACCGATTCTC
>QMZD01000029.1 GCA_003662985.1 Archaeoglobales archaeon
CAATTAACTGGTAACGAGTCTGCCAATCTGTCTACAAGAGGTTTTGATATCAATATCAAGTTTGTAGGCTGAAGCCTCTTCATCGGCCATAATGCCGAGAACAGTCGTCCTTGAAACAGGATACAGCATGATAACAGTATTCCCAAACTTAAAGCTCGCCTCATCCAGATTCTGACTTGAAATCTGGTAGAGCATCTCTTTGATTTGTCCTTCAAGCCAGTACAGTGTTGGAGCAATCTCTCTCTTTGGAACGTTTAGCTTTGCACAGAGCGGAACTCCATCTATTCTGTAAAGAACAACCATTTTAACTCCTTCCTCCATTGAAAGAGTCTCAAGGATCTTTGATATTGCCGATAGCATCTCAATCACTTTACAACTTACTTAAATTGAGTTCTGAGCAGATCGATTATTGCTTTTCTCGCACTCTCACTTGCTGAGGTTGCAACTCTTTCGACCCTCTCCATAACTTTCGGATCGATGTCTTTTCTGGCAATCCCTAATTCTTCGAGGATTTCATTGACATCGATCCCCTCTTTTACCTCTTTGAGGTAATCAATTCCCTCAACGTAGATACCTATTCCATCGAGGATCTTGTAGGGGAAAACCCCTTCAGCATGCCATGAGCTTCTATGTTTGATTACCCTTAATGTTCTACTGAAAGCCTCGCCGTAACCGATGTTTTTAAGGTGAATCACACAATCCCCGAGGAAAAGTGGTAAAGATACGGAAGCAGCTCCCAAATTACCGTTAAGAGGCTCCTCAATCGTAATAACGGCTGTTCCTATCTCTCTTAGCTTATTGAAAAACCAATTTACATCGTTCCTAGATTCAAAATTGAGAGAAGAAATCATGGGGGTAAATGAATCTATAACTATCCTAGTTTTTGTGTTCGACTCACTCATTAAAAGGTTGAGCAAATCGTTATTGACGTATGAAACGTTCTCTGCAAAGAACTTATTCACACTCAATTTTCCCTCCGAAATGTAATCCTCTACTTCATTCCAACCGAGAGATTTCGTGGTCCTCAGAAGATCTCTCTCGTCCATATCGAAAGAGACGAAGATGCATTTATTGCCCTCTTCTACTCCCTTGAGGAGGTATTGGATTGAGAAGATCGTTTTTCCAGCTCCAGCAGATCCAAGAATAACGTTAACAGTGTTGGGTACGAATCCTCCGCCAAGAATCTCATCTAAACCAAGAATTCCGGTTTTAATCCTCTGGGGTTCAATCATTATAACAATAAGCAATGCGGATTAGATATAAAGTTTTTCCAAATACTCATGATGCGGTGAAAAGAATGTACGAACATAGTGATTTTTAAGTTGGATAAATATTATTTTTTAATTTAAGCTTTTAAGACTGATTCCGAAATTTTATTTGTCTTCTATTCCCCTCTCTGTTACTTTGAAAACTGCCTCACTCTCTGGTAGATGGGGGGAATCGATAAGCCTAGCAACCCTAAGCTCCCCTTTGCTTTTTCTCAGGTAAATTCTGAATGTAGCGGTGTGGGCTACGATATGCCCCCCAACAGGCTTTGTGGGATCACCAAAGAAGGTGTCTGGTTTTGCCTGCACTTGATTTGTCACAACTATGGCGGCGTTAAACAACTCTCCCAACCTCATGAGGTCGTGAAGATGGCGGTTAAGCTTCTGCTGTCTGTCTGCAAGTGTCCCTCTACCAACGTATTCGGCTCTGAAGTGGGACATCAGGGAGTCTACAACAATCAGCCTGACTGGCTTTCCACCCTCCCTTCTTATCTTGTTCGCCAGCTCCTTTGCATTGTCGACGAGCAGCATCTGGTGATTTGAGTTATATGCTTGGGCAACGTAGATGTTTCTTAGAACCTCTTCAGGATCTAAACTCTTTGCCTCGGCCATCTGAATTATTCTTTCTGGTCTGAAAGTATTCTCGGTGTCGATAACTATCACTGAACCCTCCAGACCTCCCAGATCCTTTGGTAGCTGTACGTTTACACTCAGCTGATGACAGATCTGGGTTTTACCAGATCCAAACTCACCGAACAACTCTGTGATGGATTGAGTCTCAACTCCACCACCTAGTAGCTCATCTAGGGCTTTACTTCCAGTTGTGATCTTTCCGATCTTTCTCCTTCTTTCAAGTATCTTTTCTCCGCTCTCGAATCCTCCTATATCTGCCATCTTTCTAGCGGCGGCGATTATTCTTGCAGCTGTTGACTCCCCTATTTCTGCAGCTGAGCTAAGTTCTGCTGGTGAAGCGACAGCTACTGCCTCTATGGTTGAAAAACCGCTACTCCTCAATTTTTCTGCTATCGCAGCCCCAACGTGTGGTATGTCTTCGAGGTCTACTATTCTGTCCTTTAACTCTGCATCAAAGGTTTCTGAATTGCTTTCTTTGTCCACAGCATTTTCTCCCTCTTTTTCCGTTTTCTTTCTTGCCATTGCTATCCCTCTCTGTGATGAAGTTCTATGGTAAAATCAAAATTAAATTTTTTGTGGGTGTGGTGAAAGTGGTCAGTTTTGTAAAATCAGATGGTAAATCAGGTGATAAATGGGAGAACGGCAAAAACCTTTGCGTCGTTAACAAGATTCTCAATTCTGCAGTATTCATTGGGCTGGTGGGCTGTGTTGTCTACGGTACTCCAAACGGCCGTCTGAAAACCTGCCTGTCTGAAAAATGCCCCACATGTATTCCCTCCCATTCCATAAACTCCGGCAGAAATCCCTCTGGTAATCTTAAGGGATTTTTTAAGCTTCTCCACAACTTCGGCATCTGCGGGTGTGGGAGGAGAGGAGTTTTTCTGCACAACGTCAACATCAATTCTGACGTCCTCTTTCATCTCAAACTCGTCTTTCACTGATTTAGCCAGATTAATTACATCGTTAAGGGAGTACTCTGGTAGAATCCTGCAATCCATGTAGCTTACATCCAGTCCAGGAATCGTGTTGACGTTATCAACATTTTTCTCCCTCTTTGTAGGTTCAAAGGTGGAATAGGGTGGAGAAAAGAGTTCGTTTTTCGCATTGAACATCTTTCTGAGCTCCTCATCAACTTTAAGAATGAACTTCATTGCCATTCTGTTTGCATTTATCCCTTTATGAGGGGTACTCGCATGAGTCTGCTTTCCGAAAACAGAAAATTTAAGCCAGAGGATACTCTTTTCAGCTATCTCAATCATGTCTCCCTTGGGTGTTCCACCATCTGGGACGACAACTAAGCTGTCCTCTTCGAAGATCCCCCTTTTTATGAGTTCCTGAATCCCAAACTCACTGCCCATCTCCTCATCGGAAACAAAAGCCAGGGCTAGAGTATATTCAGGCTCTAGATCTAAGTCGAGAATTGCCTTTCCCGCCATAAGGGAAGCAACAAGGCTCTGGCCATTATCTTCACTTCCTCTCCCAAAGATCTTCCCCTCCTTCACGACTGCCTTAAAAGGGGGAGTATTCCAGAGTTTCTCATCCCCTTCAGGTACAACATCCATGTGAGAGACTATCCAGATTGTTTTCCCTCTTTTTCCTTTTATTTTTGCAATAATGTTGGGTCTAACGCCCCCATAAGCTCTTTCATCCTCTACATCTATCCTTTCAACCTCAAACCCATCTAAAAATTGCATGAGGTATTCCGCTTTTCTCAGTTCTCCCTCTCCACCAGAATCGGGGCTTATCGCTTTTATCTCGATAAGATCTGAAAGCAATCTCACTCCAAAATCCCTGAGAGCCTCCACCTTTTCTTCCAACTTCTCAACTTCTCTCATATCAATACCTTCTTGATGGTTCTAATCCTAGTTCTAATCCTAATATTTAACCATATTTTTTGATGTTTCTGATTATTCCCACTTAATCATCTCATCTATCTTTCTTTCAAGGTTTCTCACGAGTTCCATTGTTTCTTCGTCTTTGGTTTGGTTTTTCAGAATTCTAAGCTCGGTTTTAACTGGTGCGAGGATCTTAAAAGTCTCATCCTCGTTCTTTCCATTTGCACTGTTAACAACTTCCTCGAGTATATTCAGCTTTTTTCTTGCAACGAAATCCTTTTTTAACTCTTTTCTTAGCTTGGAGAATATTTCGGCAATTTTCCTCCCTTCTCGAGTAAACTTTACCCTCCTCACCCTGCCCTTGAACTCACTCTCGATAAGGGCGTTCTCCTCAAACTCGCTGAGAACCTTTGAGATATAGCTGTATGGGGACCCAACTTCTTTGGAGATCCCCAGCGGATATGCATCCTCTCCTTTCTCCTCAGCTTCGAGAATTTTTAGCATTATGTCAACCGTTTTTTCATGTAGGAACATTTTCTCGAGACTCACACTCACACCTCCTTGGAACCATTACTTTCTTCCCCTTGATACAGATCGATTGCTCACAAAAAATCATAAATATACTCTCCATTGGTTATTTTCTAACTGGTAAAATTTAGAGGGTATTAAAATTTTTGGGATTTTTTTGCATTACCGTGGCAACATTTTTTAATACAAAAAACCTCGAGAGTCTTACACCTGAAAATATGAAATTGAGGAGGAATCGTTGTGGAAGAAGGAAATGCAAAAAGTAATACGGAAAACAAGGAAAATAAAGATGATGACCTCTCAGCGGAAGAGTGGTTTGAAAAAGGTCTAAAAACTGACAATCTTCAGGAAAAGATAATTTACTTCCAGAAAAGTTTGGAGAAAAAGCCAAAAAATCCATCGGCTTGGAATAATCTTGGTATAGCCCTTTTCAACCTTGGAAGACAGGAAGAAGCAATCCAGTGTTTCGTTCGGGCGGTTGAGCTAGACACATACTACATCGATGGACTTTTTAACTTGGGGATTGCCTTGATGACCGGCAGGAAATTTAAAGAAGCGTTACAGTGTTTTGAAAGGATTTTGAAAATTAATGAAAATGATTACAACGCACTGGCAAATATGGGATATGTTCTTTACAACCTTGGAAACTATGAGGAAGCAGAGCAAAGAATCAAAAAAGCGATCGATTTAGCTCCTGAAAATCCGACCGCTTGGTATAACCTCGGAATGATTCATTATCTGAAAGAGAGGTTTGAAGAAGCGGTTAAGTGTTTTGAGAAGGTTCTGGAGATAAATCCCAAAAACATGCAGGCAATGAACAATATCGGGATCATTTTGGGAAGGATGGGCAAATTCGATGAGGCGATAGAGGTCTTTGACAAGGTTCTGAGCATCGAACCGGAGAATGAAGTTGCGATGTTTAACAGGCAGTTCGTGATTCAAAGGAAGGAGTCGACTTCATGAGGGTTGGAGATGGAGGTGCAGGAATTAGAATTAAACATATTTCCAAAAATTGATCTCGGAAGAATAAGGTATTACGGCCATCCTTCAGGAGTTGGGAAAAAAGTCATAACTGAGGCGATTGAATTCTTAAAAAATGAGAGGGATCTTGACGGGGATGTAAAGAGAAGTATAGAAAGGATAAGAGAAATCAAAGCTGTTGAATTTACCATCTTTATAGCCCCTCTCTGCGCCCACTGTGCAAAGACTGTTAGAACTCTTCTTCAGTTTGCCGTCGTCAATCCAGGAATAGAGGTGAATGTGATTGATACAACCCAATTTGGGGAGTTGCAGGAAAGATTGGAGATAGTATCGGTCCCGGTCATTCTCGTAAACCGGAAAATAAAGATCACCGGTGAGACCAAATTGAAAGAGCTGATTGAGCTTGCTGAACGAGTTGATGACGAGGAATTCATCTACGAATTTATAGTTAGGATGATCAGAGAAGGTAGAGCGAGAGAGCTTTGCTATACAATTCTGAACATCGAAATGGATAGAATCCTACCAGCGTTGCTGCGGGAGGGCGACTTCTTCATTAGACTTGGGGTAATGTACCTTCTTGAGATTGTATCTGAGAAAAATGATGAAATTGCAAGGAGTTTATGCCCAACGATCGTTGAATTGATTGGGGATGGGGACGAGAGAGTTAAAGAGGATGCAATAATGGCTCTTGGGAAAATCGGGGGAGAGGAAGAATTAAAAATTCTCGAGGGACTCCTGATGGTAGAGAACGATAAATTCAGAGAGGCGATAACGGAGGCAATCGAAGAAATCAGAGAGAGGATAGTTTTGGTGAGTAATCGGGTTAAGGTCATCAAACGTTAAGGTGATCGAATGGCGGAGCTGAGCATTGATGGAGTAAGCTGTACTTACGATATAAGAGGAGAGAACGCTGTTATGCTTTGCCCACCTCACCCAGAGATGGGAGGCAGCAGATACGATGCGAGGCTTGAAAGGATTACCGATGAACTCAAAAAAGCGGGGTATTCGACCCTTAGGTTCGATTATTTAAGGCCCTTCAGGGATGGATTAGGAGAGATCGAGGATGCTAAAAAATGCATTCTATACCTGAAGGCAAGACACGAGCTTGTTGGTTTGGTGGGATACTCTTTTGGAAGTGTGGTCTCTTCGAACATTTCAGAATACTGTGATGTGCTCGTACTCATCTCGCCGATGAGAAAGATCAACAGGATAGAGCTAAAAAATACCGATGTACCAAAACTCATCATCTCCGCTAAAAAGGACCAATTTGTTCCATTTGAAGAATCAAAGGAGATTTTCAGCTGGCTTAATCCACCAAAAGAGTTTTTCGAGGTGGATACTGATCATTTCTATTTTGGCAAGTTTGATGTAATTTCAAAGAAGATAAGGGAGTTTGTGGAGTCTGTGCTCCGATCTGGAGATTGAACTTTTTAGCTCCACTTCACCTCTAATAGAAAAGCATATTTAATTGGTTTGCTTTACTATTTTTTGTGGAGAGGGTCGAGGAATATCTCGAGGCCATCTACGATATTCAGGAGAAAAAAAAGAGGGTAGTTAAAACAAACGATCTTGCAAAAAAGTTAGGGGTTAAACCATCAAGTGTAACAGAAATGCTCCTTAAACTAAGTGAGAAGGGGTTCGTGGAATACCAGCCATATTATGGAGTGGTTCTCACTGATGAGGGTTTGGGGGTAGCAAAAAGAATTAAAAGGTTTCACAGGATATTCGAGACTTTTTTCATCGACTTCCTTGGTTTGAGCAAGGAGGAATCACATAAACTAAGCTGTGAACTGGAGCATCATGTTACTGATGAGGTGGCTGAAAAAGTTTGCATGCTCATCTCTTCTCCGGAATGCATGGCGTGTGATGAATGCAATAGGAGTTTTCACATCCTAAAAAATGCCCCGGATGGATCACACGAGATTGTCGTTGCACCCCTCATAACAAAAAAGCTTGGATTCCTACCGGGAAAAATTCTAGAAAAATCTGGTGACAATATTTTTCTTGATGGCGAAGGCTTTATGCTCGAAGATGAAATTTCATCAAAGATCGTTGTGAGGTCTGTGGATTAGTTTACTATTTCAGTTGCCAATATTTTTAGTTGTCAGTTATCGCTACCTCGGTTAGATTAAAATTAACTAACAATAAAGTGATTTAATATTCAAAGCTCGAGAGCGTCATTTCTCAATGCAAGGTTTGAGGCAAACGAAACCACAGCCAATCCAGTCTTCCTACAAATTTCGACTGCGGAATTCAAGATCGATGCTTTGGAAACTACGAGAGGGATTCCTGATCTCGCTGCTTTTGCAGCGATTCCCCTACTAACTCTTCCAGAAACGATGATAAAAACTTTTGAGGTATCCATACCTTTTTTCAAACCCATCCCGATAACCTTGTCAACCGCATTATGCCTGCCCACATCGATTGCCCTCGCAACCAGTCCGTTTTTATCGGCAATTACAGCTGTGTGATAACCTCTAGTCTCTTTATATTCTCTTATTTCAATAAATCTCAATGCTCTTTTTACCTCATCCAAAGAATATGTTTCCCTTGCAACGAGCTTCGGGAGAACCTCATCATCCTTGAACACCCCAACGCAGCCTGAACTTCTTAACTCGAGGACGAATGAATTCGCATCCACATCAACGTAAATAGAGTTCCCTTTAACCTCTATCTTAGCCTTATCCCAGTCATTTCGATCTATTAGGCCTTCAGAAACGAGAAAACCTATCGCAAGCTCCTCAAGATTTGACGGTGTGCACATAATGTGGGAAGGAAATCCATTGATGTAAAGTGTAATCTCTTCCTCGTCTGCAAGCTTTAAAGGTTCTCCAATTGCTATTATTTCTATGTCTTTCGCCTCTGCATCACGCATACACATCCCTCAATTCTGCATCTCTCAAAGCTCTCTTTTTCTCTCTGGCTAACTTATCTGCCAATCTTATTGGTTCTGGAAGCTTGAAACCCTTCAAACAGGCTTTTACAACTCTAAGCGACAGTTCCGGGGTTATGTAGCTCCCTGGGGAAATAAAGATTGGGTTACATCTCTTACATGTTTTCAGAACATAGCCGATTCTCTCTCCTTCGAATAGCAGGGCTCTTACCTCTCCTGCTCTTTTCGGTTCTTCGTATTCTCCAACCAGTCTGTGCTTTGTGATGCCAATAGTAGGAATCCCCGTCTCTATTGCTATGTAGCTTGCGAGGCCACATCTCCTTGGATGAGCGATCCCGCTTCCATCCACGAGAACAACGGCTTTTTTTGCATCTCCTCCGAAGAGCTCTTTTAAAACCCTAATAGCACTCTTACCCTCTCTGAACATGAGAAAGCCCGGAATGTAAGGAAAATCAACTTTATCGACCACAGTTTTGCTGTCGATGACATCCAATTCTGGAAAGGACATGAGGACGGCTGCAGAGATGACAAGAGTTTCTCTCCCTCTGAAATCATTGAATGCCTGATCAACTCCAGCAACGAACTCTATTTCCTCGAATCTCAGTTTGTCTCTCAATTCAACACGTTTTGCGAGAGAAATCTGTTCGGCCTTTAGACTCTCAACATCCATCTTATCCCCTGACCTTATCCCTCAACAAGCTTGTACCTGACCGCTACGAACATTGGCCCCCTGACATCTATTTTTCCGCCGCTTGAAATTATGTACTTTCTTATGTTCTCCTGAAGCTGGAGATTGATGTCTGAAAGCCCCTCAACAACCCTCGTGCGAATTTCTGTCTCTTCCAAACCCATCGCAACTGCTTCCTCAACTTTCCTTGCTGCAAGGTGAGCAAAAGAATCGATGTACCTCAAGCCGGTTGTGAAACCATGCTCGAAAACGTGGTTCCACTTATCTGCTCTTGGAACTCCAAGAATGCTGCCTTGGTAAACGACAACCTCATTGGAGAAAGCGGGTCCGCAAAGCTTGACGTTTTCCTCCCTCTCAACTATGCTTACCCTTATCTTTTTACCGTATAGCTCTCCTTCGTAGGCTAAAACTTCAGTTGGCCCGATAAGCTTTGAGTTTTGAGTTGCGGTCTCGGCAATGCTTTGGGCTATTTTCAGACCCTCTAGGGTGTAAGGAACCTCAATTAGCCTAATCGCTCTGGCTATATCCATATCTGAAAGATCGATTCTGCCATAGAGCCATGGGTAGACGAGTTCCCTGACATCGGAAAAATCGTAAAGGATCATCGCAAGCCTCTCAACTCCAAGGCCGAGATTCATTACCGGATATTCAACATCGTATTGTGCTAAAGCTGTTGGGCTATAAATGCCGAAGGTTGCTATCTCAATCCAGCCATCAGCATACTTCGTGCTTGACCCAACGATTTTCGGATGGAAGGCAAAGACCTCCATCTGCGTACCTGGGATGTAGTACTTGCTCCTCTTCTCATCAAGCCTAAATCTGAACTTTTTGAATCCAAACTGTCTCAGTAAACCTTCAGCAACGGCCTTCCCTTCATCAATTCCAACATCTTCATCAACAACAACGCAGCTGGCTGAGAAGTAGGTGTAAAGCCTCGTGGCATCCTCTCCCTGCTCCTTTCTGAAGCATCTGTCGATACTGAAAAGCTTTATCGGAAGGGGAAAACGATCTGCAATCTTGCTCAGCGTTATAAACCAGCCGGTCGTCATGTGGCTTCTCAGCGTTAGCGACTCAGCTTCAGCCTTGAGCTCTTTGAATTCAGGAAAAACCCTGTCGAGGATCTCAACCGCCTTTGAATCGCTTATCGACAAGGAGCTTGCAATCTCAAATCCGAGATCGTCTCCATCGATCTTTCCCTTTTTAAATTCTTGGAAAATCGATTTTAGTTCGTTAACCTCGTCTTTACTAAGCTTTTTGCCAGCCACTTTCTCAATTTCTGCAATCCTTTCTGCAGAAATCCCGATGTTCGGTCTGGGAAGGGAAGCCAGGTAGAAACATCTGTCAAGAACAGCTAAGGCCTCCTTCCCGAACTGCCTTTTTACATGAGTATCTTCAACGATAACCGGATTAACGACCTCTTTAAATCCGAGAGAGATATAAGCTTTCCTCAAATCGTTTATCGTTTTGAAGAGGGGGTGCTCTTCTCCGATGGTGTAGCTGTATCTGGGGAATGTTTTATTCGGATCTCTTGGTGTTAGTATCTCAACACCGCTCAGCCAAGCAGACTCAAAATCCTCCTCAACAAGCTTTCGATACTTTCTTGCATCGAATCTCATCTGAACCCCTTAAATTGACTCAGTAACACTTTTAGCTAACTGCCTTGATCTCTTTCTCGAGCCATCTTGCGAATGAGAGTATCGAGTTCTCCTCAAAATAGTTTCCTATGATTTGCATCCCAACTGGCAAGCCTTTTCTCTCAAATATAGGTAAGGACAGAGATGGAACACCTGCCAGATTTATTGGTACGGTGTTAACATCTGCCTTGTACATCGTAAGGGGATCGGCAAGCTCACCTATCCTGAAAGGCAGAGCAGGCATCGTGGGTG
>QMZD01000030.1 GCA_003662985.1 Archaeoglobales archaeon
GTGAAAGTAAAAGGAATTATCCTCTTCATTTTCGGTGGAGTTTCAATGCTTGAGGATATGCCAAAGGAGCCAAAAAAGGAAATTGAAATTGCCTTTGCCGGTCCTTTAATGAGTATTTTTATCGGAGTCGTTTTTTATGGAATCTCACTTATTGAGATTCCGGCTTTAGCTGAATTCTCCAGAGTTTTCTCAATCTACAATTTCATTCTTGCTTTCTTTAATCTGATCCCAGCATTTCCACTAGATGGTGGAAGGATTCTAAGAGGGTTGTTAGCCAAAAGGATGGGGTTTGTGAACGCTACAAGAATAGCGGCTGAGACTGGAAAGATGATGGCATTCATGATCGGTATCTTTGGATTATTCGTGAATCCATGGCTAATTATCATAGCCCTATTTATCTACATGGGAGCAAACGAGGAAGAGAAGATCGTTATGATTGAGAACGTGCTCAAGAGGGTTAAGATAATGGATATCATGTCTCACGATCCTCTCACCATATCTCCCGAAACGACAGTCGGAGAAGTTTTAGAAATGATGCTCATCTACAAACACTTAGGCTATCCTGTTGTTGAGGACGGAAAACTTATCGGGATCGTAACCCTTAAAGACATCTCCAATGCATCCGAAGACGTGCCTGTATCCGAGGTCATGACAAGGGATGTTGTCACGATCTCACCCCTCTCCAGCGCTTTCGATGCCTTTAAGCTTATGAATGAGAGAAAGATAGGCAGACTGCCGGTTGTCGATGACGATCGGGTTGTGGGGATAGTTTCAAGAACAGATTTGATGAGGACACTTGAAATTATAGGTATACAAGAGACGTTCAAGGAGGTGCGGAGGATTGCAAAACCCTCCGTATGAAAACGATGAGAGAGAGCTGATAATCATTGGTACAGCCCACGTTTCCAAAAAATCGATTGAAGAAGTAGAGGAGGTTATTCTCACAGAAAAACCCGATGCAGTTGCAGTTGAACTCGATCAGAAAAGGTATCTAGATCTTGTAAAGCAGCAAAAACCTGAGATCTCCCTTGTCGATGTAATAAAAAGGGGAGAAGCCCATTTGATGCTCTTTCAGCTCCTTCTATCTTATTTCCAGAGAAAAATAGGAGAGAAGTTTGGTGTTAAACCTGGAAAAGAAATGCTTAAGGCAATAGAATGTGCAAAAAAGGTAAACGCCGATGTTTTGCTTATAGACAGGGACATAACGATTACATTCAAGAGATTTTGGGAATCTTTGTCAATTTTTGAGAAAATAAAGCTCTTTTTCAGCCTAATTGGTGGGCTTTTCTCGAAAGAGGAGATCGATGTCGAAAAGATGCTCGAAGAGGACGTTTTGTCTACGATGGTTTCGGAATTCCAGAAGGTTTCCCCCAACGCGGCAAAGGTATTGTTGGATGAAAGGGACGCTTTCATGGCTGGAAACCTCATGAGAGCCTCTTCAAAATACAACAAGATCGTCGCGGTCATTGGAGCGGGACACAAGAAAGGAATCTCGGAGTATCTACTTCACAAGGAGATTCCCGAACCTGAGAGCCTGTTAGTGGTGAAGGAGAGAAGGTTCAACCTTGCGAAAATTCTTGGTTACAGCATTCTTGCAATCGTAATCTTAATTTTCGTGGCTATCCTCTCTTCCCTTAACACTCAGCTAATTCTAACGGCATTCTTCTACTGGTTCATGATAAACGGTGTTCTCTCAGCTTTGGGAGCTGCCATAGCCGGAGCCCATCCCCTGTCCATTCTTGCAGCCTTCCTCTTCGCTTGGCTCACTTCTTTAAATCCTGCAATCGCAGCGGGATGGGTTTCAGGATTGGTTGAGGCTTGGATAAGGAAACCAACCTCAGGTGACCTAGAAAAACTCTCAGAAGTGAAAACGCTGAGAGAGATGATGAAAAACAGAGTTTTTAGGGTTCTTTTAGTTGTTGCGCTAACAAATATCGGAAGTATGATCGGAACATTCTTAGGGATATACGTGGTCTTAAACCTAACCGGAATCGATATTACAGGCGTATTAAAAGGTAGGATTGGCGATTTGATTGGTCTGATTTTTTAAAATAAGTTTGAGATAAAGTTTGAGATGAGTTAAAAGATTTAATCAATTTCTCATTAGCTCTTGATTCTCTCAGGATTGAATCCCTTCTTTATTAAAAGCTCCTTCACCCGATTAACATGATTCCCTTGGAGCTCTATAACCTTATTTTTAACGGTCCCTCCACACGCGAGCTTTGATTTAAGATACTTTGCTAGCTCATCGATGTTGATTTCGCCCATGTCAATACCTTCAATAAGAGTTACCTCCTTTCCATAGCGTCTTTTCGATAATTTTATTAGAATTTGCTGTTGTTCTTTGGCTACCTCCTCACAGACACAAAGGTCTTTTGGCAGCCCACAGACACTGCAAATTTCCGAACTCATCTTCTGCCTATACCTCCGATATATTCCAGTTTAATTTTAAGATTTTAAAATTTTTGGTTGGTTATACTAGCTCAAGTTTATCTCTACCATCACTCTTCCAGACTGTTTTTAAAATTAACCTTTCTTCATCATTAAACTCGAATCTTTAAACTTAACTTTTAACTTTGAATTCAAACCAGAAGTATGCTGCTAAGCCTAAGAATTTCCTTGCCATCCTTGAATATTGTGATGTCTCCACCGCTTTCAGACACGACTATCGCTATCGCCTCGGTTTCCTGTGATATCGCAGCACATGCCATGTGTCTCGCTCCCAACCCCGGTTTTATCTTTAAATCGGATGCAGAAACATCAAGATATCTGCCAGCAGCCACAACCGTCCCGTCATCATCGATAACAAAGACCCCATCGAGCTGCGCAAATTCCCTTATCGTTTCCCATATGTAGGGGTCTTTGATGTTCCTAACCTCAGCTGAGTGCCCCTCAAATGGATTTATTACGAGCTGTCGCGATCTCTTCATGACTTCCCTTACATCCCCGACAACAAATGCTGTTCCAATTGTTTTGCCTTCCCTACCCTTAGCCGCCAGGGTTACAGCCACGTTTAGGATTGCCCTTATGATTTCAGGATCCACCCTTTCGCTACATTCAATAATAGCCTTGTAAAGGCTGCTCTTTTTCGGATTAAGGATGAGAATGCCCTGATAGGATTCCAAGAAAACGAGAATTACAAAATTATCTGAAATTGGAATATTTTTTAAATAAGCCAAAGATGACACGTACTCAAAAGTATGATGACCTATTATCATCTTCTCAATGAACTCAGTCCCTAATATCTTTTCAAGATCGTACTCTTTCTCAAGGGAGAAAATAACCGATTCAATATAGGTCGAGTACTTTTTTGGCACATTGTAGATTTTTATACCATCTATCGCTTCTGCATCGACGTAGCTATTCGAGATTACGAAAATCTGATCCTCATTTACCGCCTTTGCGATTCCAATGGCGTTTTTAAGAAGCAAGTCAAGCATCAATTATTTTAAATCCTCCAATGAATTTTAATTTTTGCCTTCACAGTATGATGAGTCTGTGCAAGTTGGAGATAAGGTAAAGCAAGATAAAGCATGACGAAAGAGTACTAAAAACGACGAGATAAGTCAAAAAAGGTTAAAGTCAAAGGATTAAGGGTAAAGAAATAAAGACAAATAAAGATGAAAACAACGTATGGGTGATACCATATGATTGTTACGACTTCAAGAAAACCTGGAAGAAAAACGAGAACTTTTGTAAAGCTCCTCTCCAGCTACATGAACTGGCAGTATGTTTCAAGAGGTAAAAAAAGCTTGGAGGAGTTCTTCTCATCATTTTCTGATATAGTGTTAATAGAAGAGATAAAAGGCAACCCCAGCATTTTAAAAGTTTTTAAAAATGCAAAAGAGACTTTTAAGCTTAGATTCAATCTTGCAAAAACTGTGAAGACTAAAATGGATGATTCTCCAGTTTTCTTTTCCGGGAAGCTCGACTTCGATCCCGCAATCCTTGGCGCGGTTCCCTCCAACATTGCAGGAGAGAAGATTAAGAGGAGGCTTAAAATCAGAAAAGGGCTTGTTAAAGAGGTTGTTGCCGGGAAGAAAAGAGGAAGGGCTTTCCTAGATTTTAGGTATAAGGGGAAGACGGTGATATTCATCTACCTCAACAGGAAAGATTATGAACCGTGAAATTTCAGCCCTTCCATGGATCAATTTACGGGAACCTTTGAATTTAGGTTAAACAGCCCTGAAATCGTTTATAAATCTCTTAAACCTGAAGAGGGTGAGGGGATACGAAGTAAGGCAAAAATTTATTTAAAGGGAGATGCGTTATTGCTCAAGCTTGAGGCTGAAGATCTAACTTCGTTTAGAGCCTCATTGAACACATGGTTGAGGCTTATAAAAATATGTGAAGAGGTGTTAGGATATGAGTACTGAACTTCCACCCCAGCTCCAGAATATGGTCGCTCAACTTCAGCAACTTCAGCAGCAACTTCAGATAGTAGTTAATCAGAGATTGCAGCTTGATTCCACATTGAAGGAGACCGAGATGGCTCTTGAAGAGTTGCAGAAAAAAGAGGATACGATCGTTTACAAAGCAGTAGGGGGGATCCTCGTCCAGACAAGCAAAGATGAGATGGTCAAGGAGCTTGAGGAGAAGACCGAAACGCTGAAAATAAGGATTAAAACTCTTGAAAGACAGGAAGAGAAACTCAAAGAAAGGTTAATGGAATTACAAAAGAAGGTTCAATCAATGCTTGGACCCCAAGCTGGTTAATTCGATTGTAAATTTTAGGCGGGTCTTAAATTGCTCCCTTTCCGATTTTTAATTTGCCGATCACTAGGTGACTACTAGCCAATCACTATCGATGACCAAGTCTCTCAAGATGCTTTTCGATCATAACCTTCTCAAAATGCCCGTAAACCTCCTTTGGTTCGGGTAGCTTCTTGTAGATTATCCCCCTTCCAACAAGACTTTCTTCAAAACCAAGCTTTCTAAAATCGGAGTTTTTAAAACCGAGTTCTTTAATCCTCTCCTCCCGCTCAAAAATCTTCTCGAGATATCTATCCAAACTGCTCAAGATTTTCTCTTTTCCAAACACGGCAGGTCCATGGGAAGGAACCGCGATTTCTACGCCCTTTTCAACTATCTTTCTCACCTTTCTGATAGAAGTCACGAAGTCATCGACATTACAGTCCAAACAACCATACCACGGCCCGAAGGATGTGAGATCTATGTCACCAAGATAGAGTATCTCTCCATCGATCAAAAAACAGCAGTGGCCTAGCGAATGCCCGGGTGTGTGGATCGTTTCAATATCAACCCCGAATTCCAGAATGTCACCATCCCCGAACGTCTCACTAACCTTGCAGAACTCAAAGTTCACAAAGATTTTAACAAAATCGCCGATCCCATATCTCCTTTTAAACTCTTCAAAATTTTCTATCGCATTTGCATCCAGCTCATGAGCAAGAACTCTCTTCGCGATACAATTTTTCGGTATGTGATCTTCATGCCAGTGGGAATTTATGATTACCTCGGGATTTAAAGAAGAGATACTCTCACCAGCTCCACTGTCCAAAAGGCACCTCCCATTTTTAATGAAGATGCAGTTGCAAAAGGGATATCGCCCATGATTTTCACCCTCTATAAGATAAATCCCATCGCTGAGCTTCATCAAAGAGGTTTCGTCGGTTGCCGTTATTTATTTTTGCTGTTGAAATTTTAGAAGAGAACCGTAAAAACCCATAAACTTCTTCAAGATTTTTAAGTCTCCCAACTTCTAGAACTCTAGAAGTTTCACCGATTCCCCATTTGAATTTCATTCAATACAAAAAATAAGGAAAAGGTTAAATAAACTCCTACAACCCAACTGAAAAATGTATGAAATTTGATGTTATCATTGTTGGAGCGGGACCAGGTGGGATGTTTGCAGCCCATAAACTGGCAGGAAAGCTTAAAGTCGCTGTTTTTGAGATGGGGAGAGACATAGATAAACGGAGATGTCCAATAAACCTTTCTGAGACTTTTTGTATGAAGTGCGAGCCCTGTAACATCACCTCCGGCGTTGGAGGGGCTGGAGGGCTTTCTGATGGAAAGCTCAATTTCGTCAAACCCGAATATCCTTCAAGCTTTACAGTTGGCGGTGATTTTTTGGGACTTATCGATCAGAATTATCTTTTAGAGAAAATGGATGAGGTAGACTCGATTTTCCTTGAAAATGGCGCTCCCAATGAGGTTTATGGAATGGATAATGGAAGACTGGAAGAATTCTTGAAAAAAGCTAATTCTGCAGGAATAGAGTTCATTCCTCTCAAGCAGAGACACGTTGGCAGTGATGAACTCCCAAAGGTTATAAAAAACATAGAGAACTATCTAATCGGAAATGGGGTTAAGATTTTTCCAAATACGTCTGTTGTGGACATAAATCCTAAAGAAAGGAAAATAGTCACATCAAAAGGAAAAGAGTACGAGTATGAAAGACTGATAGTTGGAGTTGGAAGGTGGGGGGCCGGATGGCTCGAAAAATGGGCCGAGAAGTACAAGCTTGCCGTAAGTAAGAACTCAGAGGCGAGGGCAATTGATGTGGGTGTAAGGGTTGAGGTTCCGGCATCGATAATGGAGGAAATCACCTCTGTTATCTACGATCCAAAGCTTAGGGTTGTGACCAAAAAATACGATGACTATCTCAGAACCTTCTGTACCTGTCCCTGGGGATGGGTGATAAGGGAAGACTACGGAGAGTTCTGTTTGGTAAATGGACATAGTAAGGCTAAAGAAAAATCCAACAACACAAACTTTGCCCTTCTTGGCCACTACAGGTTTACGGAGCCTTTTGAACATCCAAACGAATGGGGAAGAGATCTTGCCAGGATTACTACAAAGCTCGGAGGGGGGAATCCGATAGTTCAGAGGTTGAAGGATCTCAGGCTTGGAAGAAGGAGCACGGAAAGTAGGATAAAAAACAACATCCTCGTTAGACCAACACTCGAAAAGGCGATTCCAGGGGATATAAGTCTCGCTTATCCGGGAAGGGTTGTTACCGATATTTTAGATGCTTTGGAACAGTTGGATCGTGTAATCCCCGGTGTTGCGGATGACTCAACCCTCATCTATGCACCTGAAATTAAGTTCTATTCTCTCAAGTTGAAAGTGGATAGATACATGAGGACGAGTATAAAGCACGTTTACGCGATAGGAGACGGAGCTGGGATAAGCAGGGGTATTGTTGGAGCTGCTGTAACAGGATTGATAGCAGCTGAGAGTATATTGAGGGAGTTCAAGAAGAATTAGAAGAGTTAAAAGAATTAAGACAAATTAGATTAAAGTTTAAGGTCTAAAACGTTTAATGGATTCAAAGGTGGTTGGATGGTTGAAATAATAGAGAAGGTGAGAAAAATAGCCGGAGAGTATGAAGATGTTACGATAGGCATCTTCGGCTCCCATTCAGCAAAGGAGGCTGGAATTTCCGCAAAAAGTTTTGGCCTTAGAACCGTCGTGATAGCTCAAAAAGGGAGGGAGAAGCTCTATACGGAATTCAACAGACATCTCTACGATGAGGTTTTACTCCTCGACTCCTTCAAAGATCTTCTGAACAGAGAAGTTCAAGAGAAACTTGTTGAGATGAACACAATCTTCATCCCTAACAGAAGCTTTGCCGTCTACGTTGGATACGACGGTATTGAGAATGAGTTTCTGGTTCCCATTTACGGCAATCGCTTCATGCTCAGGGCAGAAGAGAGGAATTTTGAGAGAGGGCAATATTACCTCCTGAAGAAGGCTGGACTCAGGTACCCAATCGAGTTCTCTTCTCCCGATGAGATTGACCGACTCGTTGTTGTGAAGGTTCAACAGGCAAAAAATCCTCTGGAGAGGGCTTTCTTCTACGCCTCTTCCCCTGAAGATTACTACAAACAAGCGGAGAAGCTCCTGAAAGAAGGTGTCATCAACGAAGAGGGATTGAGTAGGGCAAGAATCGAGGAATACGTTCTTGGAGCAAGATTTAACGCTAACTTCCACAGCTATGCTTTAAAAGATGTTTTCGGAAACTTTGATTTTGTCGGATTCTCCGACAGAAGACAGGTGAATCTCCAAGGTTTCCTGAATCTCCCCGCAAAAGACCAGCTGAAGATCGATGTACCGGTTAAGAACGAAGAGATCGGCCATTTCGGCATTACGATGAGGGAAAGCAAGCAGCAGATGGTGTACGAATATGCTGAGAAGTTCATCGAAGCTTGCAAGGAAGAATATCCCCCAGGGCTGATTGGCCTTTTCGGGTTGCAGGGGGCGATAGCTTACGATGTTAACGACAAACTCGATTTCTTCGTCTTCGATGTCTCGCCAAGGGTGCCCGGAGATCCTGCCATCGGCCCAACCTCGCCGGAAATGAGAAATCTAAAACTTAAGCATGGTGTAGCTATTGAAGATCCTCTCGACCTTTCGATGATGGAAATTCTGAAGGCAAAAGAGCTTGAAAGGCTGGCTGAAATCGTAACCTAAAGGGACCAAACTAAAATTTTAGAAAAGATTATTCCACAAGAACGGCGTTGATTACCCCTTCCTGAGATGGCCGATTGGTAACTCTCGCCCTTCCAACAGAGGTTTCTATGATTGCCCCCTTAGTAATCACGTTCTTCCTCACATAGTGAACATGGGCTTTGTTTTCCACAACGCTCTTGATCTCTGCCTTGACGACCTTATTCTCTTTGGGAACGTAAACGTTAGCGAATTTGTCCATAACAAGCTTTATCTTTACGTTTCCCCCTCTGGTTCTCTCTTTTTTGATTTTTCTCTCCCCTATCAGGGTTTCAACCTGCGGTCTCCCAAGCTCGTACTTCCTCTTCTTCCTCGCACTCCTTATCAGCTTCCCTGTGAACGTTCTTCTACTTCTTCCCTGCCAGACCATCGAAATCACCCAGCTTGGCAAATTCCTCCACTCTACTTAAATATTTTTCTTAAGCTCAAACTTGATTTATGACGGATCACCAAATGACCCCAGTTTTCAAGCAGTCTTTCACTCTCCAAGATTTCTATTCCACCATCAGCTTTTATCTTCTTATACCTGAGGGAATAATTCTTTCAGCGATTTCTATGACGATGTCGAGTTCATAGGTTGCAATTACAATTGTCGATTTGCTCTTTTCTATTATCTCCAGTATCTTCCTACTGGGTTTTACACTCAACATTTGTTGTGAGCCCATCCAAACGGGTGTAAAGTAACTCTTCCTTTACCATCGGATTGAAAAAGGAAGTTATCACGATTTCTGTAAGAACGTGGAAAGCTGGTGCAATGTTCAGATCTAAGAATCCATCAGGTATAGGCAAGCCTTCACTTCTGATCTTCCAAAGGCTTGATGTTACTATTGATAAATTCTTTCCTTTCTTTGATAAGAGAATTTAGAGAACTAACACCAAGGGAGAGTTAATACCAAAAACCAAGAAAATATTAAGAAAAAGGCCCTTTTTGAGCCTTCAGAAAACAGAATTCACTTACTCATGTAAATTTCTATAGTCGAGACGTTCATCTGCCTTCCCTGGGCTGAATCAAGTTCTTCGGTGTCAATCTTGATTTCATCGATCTTTACCCCAGGAAGAAACCTGTTCCTCACTATTTCTGCCACATCGACGGCCCTGCTTATCGCTCTACCCCTTGCCTTGATTACAACGTTTCCAACACCCTCGTTAAACTGTGTTATTGTCGCAAGAACGTAGTTCATCACGGGCTTATTGCCAACAAAGACAACATGTTCCTCTGCCATGTCTGATCACCCCGAACTAAACCAAATTAAATTCGTTATTTAAACTTTGCTGGAAGTAGAACTCACCGCAGATTGTAGAAGCAAGCATCGTAAGCTTAATTAAGTTCCATCAGAAATGCCTCAAATACCAAGGTGATTCCATGAAGTTTGATGACATTGGAAGCTTCCCTCTTCCTCCCGGAATTGACAGGGACTGGGTTGAAAGAAATCTCTCAACGAGAGAATTTGAGGAGCTAGCCCAGAGAGCTTTCGTGATGAAGGTAAAGGCTGGGGTCGAGGTTGCAAACTATCCGCAATTCCGAGACATGGTGAGGATGTTTCTCGATTTAATTAAGGACGAGGCATTTCAAGAGGATGCATACCTCATAAAGAAAAAGCATGCGAAAATTCCGGAATTTCATGCCCTGGAAGGATTGAACTACTCTGGAGACGTGAGAGTCTGTATTACGGGCCCATTCGAGATATACCTTGCTGAATTTGGAAGCGTTATATATGAGGATATTCTGGCATCCATTTCCAGATCCCTTGCCAGATTTGCCGAGAATACAATAGAATCCCGCCTCAAGGTTACATGCCTCAGTCTAGATGATCCGAGTCTCGGTTTGAACCCAGAGCTTCAACCGACTCCTGAGCAGATGGAAATAGCCTACGAGAACTTCAACTTCAGCGTTGATGTTCAGATTCACCTCCACGCTCCGCTCTACTACTCAAACTTTCTCGATGTCAAAACAATAGATGTGATCGGAATCGAATCGGCGAAAGATGAGAAGGTTTTAGAGTTCATTGATAAAGAGGAGCTCGAATCCCATGAGAAAAAGCTGAGAATCGGGATTTCGAGAAGCGATATAGACTCGATGATAGCCTACTTCAACCAGAAGTATGGTGTAAATGCCTGGAAAGACGAAAAACTCATTCTGAAAGCGATAGATGAACTGGAAGGAGCAGATAACATTTTAAGAAGAA
>QMZD01000031.1 GCA_003662985.1 Archaeoglobales archaeon
GAGAATCCTTGAGATTGAGGGAGTAGAGGAAAAGGAGAAACCAAAGGTGAGGTTTAAGTCTTGTCATGCCTGTGGTACATTGAATCCACTTGATGCTGAAAATTGCTGTCTGTGTGGTGATATATTGGATCCAGAAAGAAGTTATCTCAGTAAAAGATTGATATGGCTGGTAGATGAATTGATCAAGGAGAAAGGTGGGTATGATAAACTATTTAATGCCTCAGAAATTAAATAGGTGAGAAAGGGGTTAAACCCCCTTCTCAGTGTCCATATCCCTTATTTTTTTCACTATCTCTCGGTACATGAGAGGTAGTGAATCTAAAACCTTAGGGTTCTTTCTCAATATGTCCTTTATCTCCTGAATTTTTCCCTTGCTCTTCATTTTTCACTCGGATTGTAGTGCCTAACTTTTTATCTTATCTTTGACTGAATTTGTAGTGCCTAACTTATAACCTCTCTGCCTGTATTGTTTGCAGCGAGGGCATGACTTGGGATTTGGAACTCTCGATCTCCATACATAACCACAATACTTGCACTTTATTATTTTCTCCATCCTTCTTGAATTTTTTATGAGGTGATTATCCATTTTCAGGTTGATTTGGGATAGCCATCTTGCAGAATTCATAAAGCTTGCGTAAATTCTTAATTCTTATTAAATCTAAATCGATCTCGTTATTGATTATAAGGGGGATTAAATCATTGACGAAATTCTGGAATTTTCTTGTATCATTCAGTGCGGTGGAATTATCAACAAAGTCAATTTCTGGGAGTCCTTTAGACCAATCAATGTGGAATTTCTTAGAATATATGGGAGTGGTGAATTCCTTAATGTTGGGGAGATTCATTGCATATTCCTGACTGGAAAGATATACAACGGAACCCTCATGTGCCTTACCAAGCTTTAGTCCTGGGTTGACGGATTCCAAATCTTGTGCAAATTCTGAAAATATATCTAGAGCCGTGTATGCCCCAACTATTGGATCGGTAGTTGTAATTCTTTTTGTAAGCCTTAATGTGACTGAGGAATCTGAAACTAGAAAAAAATTGTCCCTCCATCGTCCGCTTGCTTGATTTTTCCAGCCTTTCATGTGGAGTTCATCTGAGACAGCTTTGAATACTGGCTTGGAGAAATTCCACCTTTTAGGTCGCTTGATAATCCCGGCCGTTAGTTGTATATTGTGGCAGTAAATTTTTACGTTTTCTAAGGAGATGCCGATATTTGAAAAAACGAAACGTTTGCCTTTCTCAGTGAGTGACGCAAATTTAGGTTTTGTTCGTTTAGTCAAATTTAGCAGCCCTAATCTATCCAATTTCGCGAGTTGGTAATTTATGGTGCTTTCACTCATTCCTAAATCTCTCGCGATCTGACGTTGATAGAGAGATGAATTCGCTAAAATTTTCAAAATCTTTAAAGAAGTTCCTTTGAGCTTATACGTGCCAACTTCGAAGAATAGCTTTGAATTTTTTGTCATCTTCATCATAAATATTAAGGAAGTGCAAATTCTCGAAAAACACCAAAAAGGGTGTATTTCAATCAAAAATGACAACAAGAAAGCCAACAAAGAATACTCTGAAGAAAGTTAGAAATGCTCTATTAGAAGAAATAGAAGGTGCAAGATTATCTACAATAATACGAAAAACCGGTCTCGACAAAGAAACGGTTAGAAATGCACTGAAATATCTTAAAAAATGTCTTGGAGAAAAAGAGTTATGGCAATCTAAGGAAGACAGGAGATGGCATATTGAAGATAAAGGTATGGCTCAACAGGACATCATTGTTCAGAGTAGTGGGGATAAGAGTTGGACAGGTATGAATCTTAGATATACAAATAGCTACAACGAAAGATATGATCTCTCTATAACTGCAACAGCAGGAGTTCATGAGGAATGTGCAGATCAACAAAATAAAGAGGGGAGGGAGGAGTTATTTAGAACTGAAATAGCACCAGGTATAGCGGAATATGCAAAGATAGGCGATCAGGAAGAAGGAGTGATGATCATAAGGTGGAGGAGAGAGGGGAAAAAGGAGGGGTAACAAGCGGACTACTGTTAATCTCATTATCACCATCTATGGGTAAAATTTTCAAAATTATTAACAGGTGATATGAATTTTACACCATCCACAATATCAAACCTTCTCTTAGCACTCCTTATCCTGATTTGTTCATCAGGTCGTAATCGATGGATATCTATAGTGCCTTTAGTTTCCACTACAAAGTAAATCTCCTCCTTTATACTTCCATTTGTTGTTTTTTCAACTATTATCGCCCAATCAGGAGTATATTTTCCTGCGGGTGTTTCTATAACATACCATTCTGGTAATTTAATGAATAATCTAATTCTTGGATCTCTGTCCAAGTCCTGTGCAAAGTCTTTTTCTATCCTGCTAATGCCTTCTTCACTTGGACCAACATCAATTTTAACTCCATCCCTATTTTCATCCTCTATTTTATAAAGCGTTTTCTCATCAATTAGGGGGACTATATACTTATCATAGGTCTGAATCTCTTCATTGAACAACTTGACATCAAAATATTCATCCAGATCAATATACTGGATACCTCTGACAGAGAATTCTTTCAAATTGTTTTTCAGGATGTTCACCACACATTCAGCATATTTCTGAGGGTTTTCAAAAAGAAATTCGAGGTTTTTTGCTTGTTCAAGAATTTTCAAGATAGTATTCCTTGTGAGATTAGTTTCATTCTCAATATATTCGACAACATTAAATATGCTTTTCAATTTGATTTGTTCTGTGCGTTCTTTAATGAATTCATCCTTTAATTTTTCAGAATCTATTTCCTCTATTCTAACCTTCTGAATACTAATCTCAGGAGATCTTATCTCGATTTCATTCAACTCATCCACACATTTATTAACAAATTCGTTTATATCTATATCGACCATATATCTTGCCTTTCTGGATATCTTACTCCATAGACTATCAAATAACTTACTTTCCAACACTTCCTTCTTTATTCTCAGTTTTTTTCTCTCTCGTTTATCTTCTACAGGTGGCATCTTCTCTCCAACCTCTTCTCTAAACTCTGTTTGTAATCCCTCTACATAATCCCTGTAGCTTTCATTAGTAACTACAGTTAGAAGGTTTATTTCTCTGTCCTGTATCCTTTCTCCGTTTGAATTAACTGGTAATCTCAATCCTCTGCCAATTTCCTGCCTTTTCTTTATCTCCGATGTAGAATAAGAAAGAGTACATATATTAAATACGTTGGGGTTATCCCATCCTTCCCTTAACGCTGAATGGGAGAATATAAATTCGATTGGTTCATCCAATGACAGTAGCCTCTCCTTATCTTTCATTATCAGGTTATATGCTTCTTCGTCTCTCTCGATACCTCTCGTAGAACGCATTCTGGAGAAATATCCCTTATGAATGCTTCTCACATCAATATCGGAAAATTCTGGATATTCCTCTTCAACAATCCGCTTAAATTCTTGCTCAAATATCCTTCTCACATATCCATCCTCTGGGAGATAGTCGTCTACCCTGTTTATGAAAAATAAACTTAGTACCTTAATACCCTTGGGATTTAATTTACGCTTTCTTTCTAAATGCTCACTTATTGTTTCAGATACCATAATCCTCATTATCTCATCTTTATCTACCGATGATTTGCCCTCGTATATCTTAACTCCGTTTGAGAATAGAATATAACCTGATCCCTTGTTTATTTCGCTGATTCTGAATCCATCATAGTACAAGTTGTCTGTTTTCTTTGCCAGATCATCTCCATGCTTCAAAGTTTTTGTCTTGAATCTTATGCCTTCTTTTTCCTTGACAAATACTCTAACCTTTGCTCTTAGACCTGAGCTGGTAGAATCTATTCTTTCCAGTATTATCTTCTTACTGCTTGGATCTCCTTCCTCAGTTATTGATGAAACCTCTATCTTTTTTACCAGCCCGAGATTATAGGCATCAAAAGGTGTTAGTTTATAGACTAGATTATAAACCTCCCTGTGTGTTGCAGAATATCGCAGGATAAAGAGAGGATTAAGTTCTGAGATGCCCCACTGAGATGCTTCTCCCCCTACCTTCTGTGGTTCATCTAGAATAACAATGGGGTTGGTCTGGCTTATGAGTTGGATGGGTTTATCCCCCATCCTGTCATGGACATTGTGAATGATATTAATGTCCTTATTGAAGGCATCTCTTGTGATAATCATGATCTGTAGATTGGTATCCTGAGCAAACATCCGAACCTGGACCAAATTCTCAGATCTGTAGGCGAAATATGTATAAGGTAGATTTTCATATAACTCCTTAAAATGTTCTTTTGTGATCTCCAACGTCTTTAAAACACCTTCTTTGATGGCGATGGATGGAACAACTATGATAAATTTAGTAAAACCGTACTTTTGGTTTAATTCAAGGATAGTTCTCAGATACACATATGTTTTACCTGTTCCTGTTTCCATCTCAATCGTGAAGTTGAGAATATCTTCTAGATTCTCTGTTGTGGGAAATTCTAATCTTTCTTGAATTGGCAAATTGTTTCTTTTCTGAATTTCCTGTAGGTTCTCAAGGATTTTTTCCTTGGACAACGTCAAAACATTCGGAACTACTTGAAAAGTGAAATCAAAAGGTTGTTTAATTTGTCCTTTGAATAGATCAACTACTGAGTTTATGGCATCGATCTGGAATTCTAATTTTGGATCAAACTTTAGCTTCATCATTTCTTTTTCTCCAAGATCACCAACATTGTTTGGGGTTTTATTATCCTCAAAATTTTTCTGATTTCTTCTTTCTTATCTAACTCCAATAAGTCCCTATCCATGGTCACAAAGTAATTGCTTTCTTTTTTAATGGCTGTATTGAGGAGGATAGCATCTTGTGTTAATAGGCCCAAAACACCAACAAAATAAGGGTAATTTTCTAGTTCTAATAGTTTGTCGTCTACAACACCATCCAATTTTGATGAAATAAAATTAATTCTTTGCGTTATGTCGTCTTGGAAGTCTCTAAATTCTTCATCGTTAAGCAAAAAATCTTTTTTATATCTTGGCCAATAGATAGTTACAATCCCATTTAAACTCATTTTTTCAGAAATAATAAAGTCACTCAAAACTGTGATTACCTCAGATAATGCGAGTTTTGATGTAATAAAAGTATATCCTTCTGTTTTTCGTTTAGTTATGAAATCTATGAAGTCATAAGCCTGTTTTAATTTTTTATACCTTTCCAATATTTCCTTTCGTTTGGTATCTCTTTTTCCCTTTGTTATCCTCCCGATAAAAAGCCAGTATGCTATCACATTTGCATCTATAAAAACATTATTCATTTTTTCTCAGCCAAAGATATCCCACACTGATTTCTTCTTCTTTCTCTTCTTAGGACTCCATAAGCCAACTATCTTATACGACCCATCGGGTAGCACTTCTGCTTTATAATATTTTCTTGTCAATGAGTTATAGATCCTCTTATATTTTTTTCTCCTAGCCATCCTAAATTACCTTCAGATTGACAAAAGAACTCAGATTTATCTTATCGTTATCGGTCAGTGCCTTGTCAAGGAATACAAATGTCTTATCTCTGTATCCCGGGGTTCTTATTTCTTCAATGGTTTCCTCAGTGATTTTTTCATCCAGGGACAGGTAGAATTCCAATTCCTGCTTTTCATCTAATACATGATAAAAATTATTATCCTCTATCTTTGTCTCTTCGATCTTTGAGTTTAGATCAAATCCTTCCTTCAGCATTATTTCATAAACAATGTCAATTGATCTCCATTCTCCCACAAGAGGTTCATTAACCCAGAGACCGAGCCAGTCTAAGTATCTCTTTTTCAATTCTTCAATGTCCTCGTCCCCTGATATCTCGAACTCATCCTTTAAGTTAAAATTGGACCTATCAAGCCTGAAAACCTTAAATCCAAAATCCTGATTATTCTCGATAAGTTTCTGCTGTTTTTCGTTTTTGTACTTTTCTGATACCCTTCGTAATCTTTCAATACAAATGTCTGCGACAGTTGGGAACTCTTTTTTAACTTCTTCATCTTGCACTTCCTCGTCAAGTTGAACGAGGATAAATTTTCTCCTTCCACCGTCTTCTTTGTTTAGTTCCCAGACAGCATGACCGGTTGTGCCAGAACCAGCAAAGAAGTCGAGGATGAGGGAATTTCTGTCTGTTGATAATTTTATTATCTCTTTAATATACTCTAGTGGCTTCGGAAAATCATATACTTTTTTACCAAATAATTCTCGTATAAGCTCTGTGCCTTTTTCATAATTAAAATTTTTATTAATCCAAATAGACTTGTATTTTGTTCCTTTTACTCCTGTATCTGTCTCTAAATAATCTTTTTCAAAGACCTCATATTCTTCAATTCCTATCTTCCTTTTAACTTTTCTAACAATTAATAAGTGTTTGTTAGAGTTTATCTTGGATTTAGACCATCTCCACCTTCCAAAAGAACCATCTTCTAATTTTGGTAATATTTCTATATAATTCTCATTCAATTTTTCTAATGAAATATCATCCGTTTTAGGATTATAAAATATTGGGTAAAATAGTGAAGGAACATCTTCCCTTCTTGCACCTGCGCCTCTTTTTCTTAGCCCGATTAATCTATATTTTCTACCATCTTTTTCTGTTTCTTTATACTCCTTTAGTTGTTTATCTGTTAAAGACTGCTTTTTGAATCGTAACGATTTAATGTTTTTAGCAAACCCAATTAAATATTCATGAGTTACAGCAATATGTTCCATAGATTGTCTTCCTCTTGGGTTTAAGTTTGAAACAATATTTGCTACAAAATTCTCCTCTCCAAAGATCTCATCCATAATCATTCTTAAATGATGAACTTCATTATCATCAATAGACACAAAAATTACTCCGCCATCTTTTAACAAATGCCATGCCCTTTCTAATCTTGGATACATAAAATTAAGCCAGTCAGAGTGATACCGTCCGCTTGTTTCTGTATTGGTAGTAAGTTTTTTCCCTTCACTGTCAATTTGTCCTGTTTTCTCTAAATAATCCCTTAGGGGCTGTTTAAAATTATCACGATAAATAAAATCCTTACCCGTGTTATAGGGTGGATCAATGTAGATCATCTTAATCTTGCCGAAATAAGGTTTAAGTAGTAGCTTGAGGGTCTCTAGATTCTCCCCAACAATAACAATGTTTTCTGTCCTATCAAAATCAACTGACTTTTCTTTGTCAGGTTTCAAAGTTCCATAACCCGGTTCCTGAATAAGCCTAAATAGTTTACTTTTACCGGCCCAATTGAAATAAAATCTATCATCTTCTTTTTCTATAATTTCATCGGTAAGTAGTTCCTTTAATTTTTCGAAATTGACTTTTCCATCTTCGAAAATTTGGGGTAATCTCTCCTCCAATCCCTCTATTATGTCTGGTTTCACGGACTTGGTTACTTTTTCATATTCGGTCATTTTCTCATCCAATGATTTCGAAATTTATCTGCACAAATTTTCCATGACCTCCTTGATATTTTCTGCTCTTTTTTCAAGGAACTTGAAGTAGTCGCCAGAGTTAAGTGTGTCATAATCAACCAAATGAGTCGATAACCTAGATTTGATCTCTTCTTCCCCTAGATTACTAGCATTGGCTCTTTCCAAAAGGTATTCTACAGGTTCTTTATCGGAGATAACCCTATTGGTTTTCCAGGTTATCAATGCACAATTAAGAGCCCTGTAAGTTTCTTTTTCATTTAATCCTTTTTTCTTTAAAAATGCATCTGGATATAAGTGGTGGTATTCCCTAACCTTTATATTTCTCCTATTGATTTCTGAGTTATCAGCGAAGTCTTTTGCACCTTTTTTTAGTGATAACAGTAGAATCGCTCTCGCTAGTCTATCTTTCTTTTTAGGCCAACCCGCTTCCTCTAATAATTCTTCGTTTGGAAGTGGATACTGTTTCTCATCAAAAATTGGAATTTCATGCTCTTCAGACAACCCGCTAATAACTTTTTTAATTGCTCTAAAATCTTGAAGAATCCGTGTGGGAATTGATCGGTCATACCTCTCTGTAAAAAATGACCGCCATAAATATTTTTTAAGTAATATTGTTAGATTGCCTTTTTGATCGGGATCGTCTGGTGCTTCCGCGAATATGGCTGATATTGGAGCAAGAATTGTTTCAGTAGGTAGACGTTCATAATCATAAATCCTCTGTTCTTCCAAAAATGATACCAATTCCTTAGCACCTGCTATTATCTTCTCCCACTCTGAAATCATTCTCTTTAAATCTAACCTGAAAAAACCACGTTGGTTAGGGAGCTTGTCTTGTAATAACGCAGCAACAGATAGCACATAAGAAGAAGTGTCAATATAATCTGTAATTTCTGGCACTTCTGTTTCTAATTCTCTTACTTTCTGGTGTAATGATTGGTCTGTAGCTTCTTCAACTTGTGCAACAATAATGTCAAAAGCTGTTAACCTCACGTAACTTGTATTCAGTTTTATAAATACATCGATTGCTACATCAGGACTAGTTTCTGCAGGCAAATACAAATAAGGAATATTAAAAGTGGAAATCTTTTCTCTTAATTTAATGATTAATTTTAACAATTCATCTTTTTTCTTTAGATCCCCGCCAGAAGCTTTTTCAGCCCATTCAAAATATTCTGTTTCATTATCTGGATTCAATATCCTAAATGGGATTTTCTTCCTTTCCCAACATTCTTTAGGATCGTCTACCCACAACGGATATTTTTTGCCATTTTCCTTATGCCTCCATCTACTAATAACTATAGCCGATAAATCTTCATCTTCTGTAGTATCTAGATCAAGTAGATATGTTTTGTCCTCATAATTGTCATTTAAAGATCTCCATAAAGCGGTTAGCCTCTGTTGGCCATCCAAGAGCAATTCTTTTAATTTTTCTCCCTCTTCAGGTACTCCATAGAAATACCTATATTGGAACTGTGGTTTACTACCTGCCTCTAAAATTAATGACACCCCTACGGGTAGGCCTCTAATAATACTAGTCAAAAAAGAAGTTATAATTGTGGGTCCCCAAGCCTCAAATCTCTGAAAGCGTGGCAAGCCTAATTTTTTTGTTTTTATTTGTATCATCCAATTTTTAATAGCCCTGTCTTGTGCTTTCACTTCATCACCCATCATCACCCATATAATTTAATTATCAGTTAGTAATGTGTTCTGATATTTAATAAGTTCTCAATTTTTTCTCGGAGTTCATCATTTTTTGCCCCATCGCCTTCATGTACGGAATTTGATAATTTAATAAGACTTCTTGAAGCTTCTATAACTGCACTTCGTTTTGGGACAATCCCAAGAAGTTCGAATAATTTGTAACAGTTTATAACATGCGTTTTTGAGGTTAATTGACTTGCTCTCTGACGGAGTACTTTCTGGGTTTCATCCATTTTCTCAGGTTTGCCAACTCCTGGATTAGAAAACTGATTTGCATAAAATATCAAGGAATCGCTGATATCACCAATACATCTTGATTGATCATGAATAGGTTCAATGAAAAACTTTGAAATAATTTGCCCTGTTGTATAAACAAAAATACCGCCAAGTATTGTAAGTGCTGAGGTTAAAACTATTTTGAATTCTTCCGACATCATTTTAGTAATTTAGCTATTTTAGATTCCAATTCCCGAATTCTCCTATCTTGATTTTTGATAATTTTATCCTGCTTCTCAACCCTTTTCTTTAATGACTTGACTAATCTCCTAGACTCATTGACATCTACATCAAACCATTGATCCTGTCTGCCAATTTTCTTGTGGAAAACTCGACCTTGTGCCTCAAGCCTTGTTAAATGAGCCATAGCACTGTACCAATTTAGCCCAGTAGCCTCTGCTACTTCTGAAGTTGTTCTGGGGTGATCGATACTTGCTAAATACTTCATTATCTCATCTTCGACCTCTTCTCTACGTCTCTTCTTGCGTTTACTCGGAATCTTAGGCATGTTATTAGTTAGTAACTGATTATTATAAATTAGATTATTATTTCTATTATAAGTTTAAAATAATAATATTCCTAATTTAAGATGCAAATTCTAAAAGACAGCGAGAATTCATATTTGAAATTAAAAGCAGGAGAAAGTAGAAATATGGCCATTATATCCTTTATTACGTTCATAATCCTTTTCCTCTACTTAAAGCCCAATACTCCAGTCAGTTATGTAATGCTTATTCCCTTTTTGGCCTTCTTTACGTTTCTGAGAAGATATTGGAACTACAAGAGGGGTATTGAGGGTGAGAAAAAAGTTGTAGAAACCTTACAAAGTCTGGATAACTCCTATTATCTAATTAATGATATTGTTCTTAATTCCAAGCACGGGAATATTGATCATATCATTCTTAGCCCTAACGAAATCTTCGTCATTGAAACCAAGAACTTTCGGGGGCAGATAGGTTGTGATAGGGATAACTGGTACTACCCTAAATATGAAATCCCAAGCATTAGCAAGCAGGCTAAGAGAAATGCCCTCCTGGTGAAAAGAATTACAGGAGTTAATTTTGTTCAGCCCTTACTTGTATTTACGAATTCTGATGTCGAACTA
>QMZD01000032.1 GCA_003662985.1 Archaeoglobales archaeon
GAATTCCGAAATGTTTTCGATGTTATTTTCAAACCATTCGTGATTTTCAGGCTTGAACCAGACCGTAATATTCAGAAATGTCATCAAGCGTTACGGTCTCTGGGTGTCAAGATAGAAATGAGCTCTCAACAGATCTCTCACCCTCAAAGGGCTTTCAAACTCATCATAAATTGCATACCCCACAGAGTCGGATATCATTGATGTTCCTTAATAAATCTCATTTATAAAACTTGCCTCCTGAAAGTTGTGTACGTAGAGACTCTAGGAACGTGAGCGTATTTTTTCAAGGTCTCCTTAGACAATCATTATACTGTGATCTGTATGTGACCCGACCTATAACTGGGTCAATAAGCCCTCTAAACTCAGTCTCATTGCTTACCGTTCGCATTGCTGCAAACGCTTTTATTTTGACGTCTGGAAATATTCTTTGAAGGCGCCACGCAGCACCCATAAACGTGTGCCCTCTCGTTATGATATCTCAACCAATAGTAAGTTTAATGAGGGGAGTTTGAATTTTTCAACTTCCATAGAATTGTAGTGATCTGTTGGGCGGGGTCTCCAAATTGATGGAGATGTAGAAGATCTTTGAATACACTTCACTCTTTTAAGTGCAGGCCTAACTGTACCTAACCCTTCCTGCTCCATTGCCTTAGATATTTGAAGTGATGGCCAGAGTGTACCTTTTCTGATTGGCGACGATCTAGGAACAGGAACAAGAACAACATCTTCACCGAAAAAATCTGTAAAAAGATCCATTCTACTGGCTTCTATCTTTAATCTTTTTGCAACAAACTCGGATGCAAATAACTCCCCCAGTTGTGAATGATGTACGGACGATTCATTTTTGATTGCTCGCATAACGCTTTTAGCGATTAATCCCCCTTCAGAAGTACTAGTGGGGCAATAAGAAAGGAGAGAACCAAATACTAGCTCGGATAACATTTCCATTTACGATCCTTCAAACTTCACTTTCCATCTCTTCAATTTGAATTGTCCCTTCAAGCGGGGGAAATAGCTCCTCTATTACGTAATCTAGCTCGTAGATTTCCTCTAAAATTATTGCGCCGTAGTTGACCATTTTCTCTACCCACTCTAAACCTCTATCTAGGAGTAACTTCCAAAGTAAGAGGGGTCTGCCCAATCTCAAAGTTTCCCAGCCTTGAGAGACAACACCACTCGTTTCTCCAGCTTCCACTATTATACTTGCATCGGAGAGCAAGGCCATTGTTCTGTTGCGAAAGATAAAATGTTTTGGTTTTGTAATACTGCCAATTTTATACTGGCTCACTGCTAAATGCTCTTTCATTATTAACTCCTGCAGAGGTCTATTTTCAGCTGGGTAGAATTTGTTAAGCGGAGTACCAAGAACTGCAATCGTTTTCCCTCCGTGGTTTATTGCAGTTTTATGTACAACAGTGTCAATCCCTTTAGCAAGCCCACTCACGACTATGATTTTGTGATCACCGAGTTTTTTTGTTATCTTTTCGGCATATTTTATCCCTTCTGGTGATGGTTTTCTAGTTCCAATAACAGCAACACGTGGTCCCATAAGTGGTGGTTTTATAGAACCAGCGACATATAGCTCCTTAGGAGCGTATTTTTTCTCAATCTCGTTGAGAGGTCGACCCAAGAGTTCAGAAGGTGTCAATCGTCTGATTTCTATGTTTGGCTTTCTTTCTTTTGCTTTCCACCTTTGCCTAGCATCCATTCTAACTTTCTTATACTATAATCTTTTTTAAATTTTGTGATTATTCTTTTTCGGATATGGTCTTAAAGGATATTACCAAAACATCTTAAATAATACTCGATAGATTTGTCTAAACAAGTTGATTAATCTTTTTTATATTCTTTAATATTTTGACTCATCGATTTCTTGGTGTTCTCCTCCTTAATTTTCCTATTTTCTTTTAAAAAACGTCACATGATCTAAAATCAAAATAGGTTTTGAAAACAATTAAGTCATATTTTTTTATAATTGAATATTTGGTTCGTAGATATTGAGAAAATCAAACTGAATTTTTAAAACCAGTCAGAAATTGGAAAAATATAAATGCAGTACTAAATAATCATAAACGAAATGAATTACAATTCTAATACTTCTAAATTAAAGGACGATCTTATTAAAGAATTGAACGAATGTAAGAGAAGAGTCTCCGAATTGGAAAAAATTGAGGTTGAAAGGAAAAAGATCGAAAAGGAATTAAAAGAGAGTGAAGAAAGATTTAGGAAGATGTTTGAGATTTCCCCCGATCTTCTCGCCTTAGTTGATAAAGATGGAGTATTTATAGAAGCCAATCCTGCTATGCGAAGGAGTTTAGGTAAAAATCCTGTAGGAAAATCCATTTTTGAAGTTTTACCTAAGGAGGTTGCAGAAAAAAGGATGAAGAGAATAAAAGGGGTTATTGAAAATAATGAGGTTGTAACCTTTGAAGACTCACGAGATGGTAGAGAATTTGTAAACACCCTTTTGCCCATTATCCTAAAAGGGAAAAGATACTGTATGGTTATTGCAAGAGAAATAACCGAAATAAGGAAGATGAACAAGCTCTTAAATACTATAAATGAGATAAACAGCCTTATAGTTTACGAAAAAGATTCTAAAAGATTGTTTGAAAAAGCCTCAAAGTTGCTTGCAAATCTTAGGGATTGCTACTCAGTCTGGATCGGTTTAAGGGAGAATGATGATGTTTTTCAGATAGCATATTATGGTGAATTGAAACCCCATTTGGAGAAAATGGCGATAAAAGACTTGGCATGTTTTAGTGAAGCGATAAATGAAAGAAGAGCTATAATAAGGAAAAAGGAGGAGAGAGTAAAAACATGCCCGTTTTATGACCCCTTCAAAAACCATTCCTGTTTAATCCTACCAATGAATGTCGATAACGAAACTCTGGGTTTTCTTGTGATTTATTCAACCTATATTTTGCCGGCTTCAGATGAAATCGGTCTCCTCCAAACTCTCGCTAACGATCTTGCATTTGCAAATAGGGCTATAGAGCTTGATGAGGCAAAAAGAAAGGCTTACAGGCAGATTGAAAAGAATATAGAAGAGTTTGCGATTCTTGTAGATCAAATAAGGAATCCTCTAAGCATCATCTCTGGGACTGCTGAACTGGAGGTCAAGGATGAAGAGGTTAGAAGGATTTTACTCGAAGGTGTTGGAAGGATAAATGAGGTTGTTAAAAGGTTAGATAAAGGATGGCTTGACTCGGAGGAAGTGAGAAGGTTTTTGAGAAAATATCTAACTTAATTTTATTGGAGAGCATTAAGGTCCTTTATCGAGGATGATCCCATTAGGCTATTTTAAAGCATTAGGCTATTTTAAAGAGATGCCCTAACTTATAGGGAGAAGGAAGCAATAACAGATGGTGGAAAGACCGTTGAACTTGTGAAGAAATTCTACTGATGTTATTTTAGATGTTTACGGGGGAACTCCTGCAGAAGACATCGTGAAAAATGGATTGGTAAAGAGCTGGTTGAAGGAAATGGATAGAATCTTACGAGCAATCTACTGTCTACTGAATTAAAAGAATTTAAAGATAAATTTAAATAACCTTGGTATTACTGCTTGGAGATACCTTTAAATAACGTTCAGGTAGACTGCTCTTTCACAAGATTAAGGCTTAACGATCTGTAAAGATCAGTGGGATGTGATCTGAAATGGGGAAAATAAGGAAGCTTCAGGTAAGAAAAACGAATCCGAATCTCATAGGTTTAATCGATAGGCTCCTCGAAATTAGTGCCAAAAATGAGGCTAAAATCTGGAGAGATATAGCAGAAATGCTTTCGAAGCCAAGAAGGAACCGGGCGGAGGTTAACGTGTCTAAGTTACAGAGATATCTAAAAAATGGAGAGATTGCTATCGTGCCCGGGAAAGTTCTTGGGACGGGGAGAGTTGAGAAGCCCTTGAAAGTAGCGGCTTTTGCCTTTTCAGGCAGAGCTAGAGAGAAAATAGAGGCTGCTGGAGGCAAGTGCATGGATATCCTCCAACTGGCGAACGAAAATCCAAAGGGAACTGGTGTAAGAATAATCAGGTAATCAGGAAGATCGTGAATTAATTGGTAATACAATCGAAGGTGATGAGATGGTGGTTAACGTTAAACGCATTGTCGACTGTTTGGGGGAGTTCACGGTTATAGATGCAAGAGGTCACATACTTGGAAGACTAAGCAGCATCATAGCGAAAAGGCTGCTTAATGGAGAGAAGATAGTTGTGATCAACGCTGAGAAGGCTTTAATCACTGGGGAGAAATCGATAGTTTTTCACAGGTATAAGGAGAAGTATGAAAGAGGAAGTAAAGAGAAGGGCCCATACTATCCGAGACATCCAGAAAGAATATTCAAACGAACGGTCAGAGGTATGCTTCCCTGGAAGAGCAGGAGGGGAAGGTTAGCATACAGGAATCTGAAGGTATTCATTGGGGTTCCGGAGGAGCTTAAAGAACTGGAAGGAAGGGCTGAGGTTGTAGAAGAGGCGCTGCTTGAGAAAGTTTCTAAAACCGAGAAATATGTGACAGTTGGTGAGGTAAGTGAATACCTCGGATACAGGCTTGAAGTGGAGGCTTGAGGTGTGGCCATGAAGATCGTTCTGACAAGCGGGAAAAGAAAGAATGCGATAGCAAGGGCGACTATCAGGCCAGGAAAGGGTAGAGTCAGGTTCAACAAGATTCCGGTAGAACTTCTCAATCCGGAGATGGTGAGGAAAATCGTTATGGAACCGTTGGTAATGGCAAAAGAGCTTGCAAACAAGGTTGACATAGATGTGGATACGAGAGGGGGAGGCTTCATGGGTCAGGCAGAGGCTGCAAGGACAGCAATAGCCAGAGCGCTTGTGGAATGGAGTGGAGATGAGGAACTCAGAAAGGTTTATCTTGAGTACGACAGAACTCTGCTTGTCAACGACATAAGGAGAAAGGAGCCAAAGAAGCAGATGGGCAGGGGAGCGAGAAAGAGGAGACAGACATCTTACAGGTAATTTAATTTTTAAGGTGGATTTATGTTTCCGGTGAGATGTTTTACTTGTGGCAAGGTGATTGGACACCTTTGGGAGGAATATCAGAAAAAACTTGAGGAAGGGAAAACTCCAAAGGAAGCTCTTGACGAACTCGGGATTGAAAGATATTGCTGTAGAAGGATGTTTCTCACGTATAGGTCTGTGATTAAAGAAATATCAAAATTTAAGGGGGCCGTGGGGTAGCCTGGTTATCCTGCGGCGTTCGGGACGCCGTTACCCGAGTTCAAATCTCGGCGGCCCCATCAGGATAAGGGGTGATTGGTACGGCATCTAAATCAAAAAAGGTGACATTTCCGTTTGAACATACACGTTTTGAGAGGGCCAGAATAATCGGTGCCCGGGCATTGCAGATCGCCATGGGCGCTCCAGTACTCATCAACACTGATAAAACCGATCCCCTTGATATTGCAAGGGAGGAATATGAGAGGGGAGCGATTCCTATCACTGTAAAGAGAAAGTCTGAAAACTTCGTATGGCTGGAGAGGAATGATTTGTTTAGTTAAGGGTGGTATGATGGTAATCGAAGATCTGACATATAGGATCGTCTTCGACAGCAGAGGTAATAAAACGGTTGAATGTGAGGTTAGTTCTGCCGAATTTTTCGCATCAGCAATCGCTCCGGCTGGGGCTTCTACAGGAACTGATGAGGCGATCGTTAAGGATGTAGCCTTTATTGAGGAAATTCAAGACAAAGTCTCGAAGGCTCTTGTAGGCATGAGCGTTTTCGACCAGGTGAGCATCGATAAAACGCTTAGGGAAATTGATGGAACTCAAAATTTCTCAGAAATAGGAGGGAACTTTGCGATAGCTGCGAGCTTGGCAGTAGCTAAACTTGCAAGCCAGATTCTTGGCATTCCGCTATACGTATACGTCGGTGGGTCTTTTGCTTTGGAACTGCCCTATCCTCTCGGAAACGTTATAGGCGGAGGTGCACATGCCAAGGGCTCTACGAGCATCCAAGAATTTCTTGTCATCCCTGTTGGTGCAAAGAATTTTCTTGATGCACAGGCTGCGAATGCATTGACACATAAAGAGATAAGGAAGGAGTTTGATAAGAGGGGAATCTTTGCTGCAAAGGGTGACGAAGGGGCGTGGGCCGCTCAGATAACCGACGAGGAGGCCTTTGAGATAATCAAGGCTGCAATCGAAAGGGTTGAGAGCGAAACTGGCATAAAAATGAGGATGGGAATCGATGTGGCTGCGACGGAGCTTTGGAATGGTAAGGAGTACGTTTATCGGGATAAAAAGCTTACAACAGACGGACAGATAGCCTATATGGCCGAGCTTGCCGATAGATACAACTTGCTTTTTATCGAAGATCCCCTGCATGAAAACGACTTCGAGGGATTTGCTGAGCTTACCAAAGCTGTAAGCTGCATGATCTGCGGAGATGACATTTTTGTAACGAACATCAACAGGATTAAAAAAGGAATTGAGCTCGGTTCTGCGAACACCGTTCTAATAAAACCCAATCAGATCGGCACGCTTACGGATACCTTCAGAGCGGTAAAGCTCTCGAAGGATAATGGATATGAGGTCGTTGTTTCGCACAGAAGTGGCGAGACGGAGGATGAAACCATCGCCCATCTTGCAGTTGCTTTCAACGCAACATTAATAAAGACGGGCGTTGTGGGAGGCGAGAGAATAGCCAAACTCAACGAACTGATAAGAATTGAGAGTGAGATGGAACACGCTTCAATGGTTAAAATAAGGAGGCTTTAAGGTTTAGAGTTTATAGGGTTTAAGTGTTTAAAGAGTTTAAAGGGTGATCACGATGATAAAAGAGAAAGAAGTAAGGGAGGATGAAACGTACGAGTATCTAATTCCTACGGATGAGTATCTGGCTGCTGGAGTTCACATCGGTACCCAGATAAAGAGCGGTGATATGAGGAGGTTTATCTATAAGGTAAGGCCCGATGGACTCTACGTCCTCGACATAAGGCAGCTCGACGAAAGGCTAAAGGCGGCAGGGAGATTTTTGGCTAAATTCGAGCCATCAAGGATTCTTGTTGTTTCCGCAAGGCAGTACGGCCAGAAACCCGCAAAGATGTTCGCCAAGATTTTGGGGGCAGAAGCAATAACGGGTAGATTTGTTCCTGGAACGCTAACGAATCCGGTGCTCTCAGAGTACAGGGAGCCGGATGTTGTGGTTGTGACAGATCCAGCCATCGATACTCAGGCGGTGAAGGAAGCGACGGATGTTGGCATTCCTGTTGTAGCACTATGCGATTCGAACAATCAGGCTGAAAATGTAGATCTCGTAATTCCAACCAACAACAAAGGTAGAAAAGCCTTAGCCTTGGTTTACTGGATTCTTACGAGAGAAGTGCTCAGAAACAGGGGAATAAGAGAGTTCCCATACAAGGTTGAGGATTTCGAGGCAGAATTGTAGCTAGTTACTTAATCCAAAATTTCAAATCTTATATTTTTCTGAGATTTTGTAAATTGTAAAGTAGGTTTCATATCTTGTTATTTGGAGGGATTGGATGGGTTATGGGGATTTAGAATATGATTCGAACGATTCAGAATATGTAACCTACACTCCTTTTGAAACTGAAAATCTTCTGTTGAGGAATAGAATTGTCAAATCAGCTACCGCTGAAGCTATGGCAACAGATGAAGGATTTATTACTGAAAAGCTGATTGAATTCTACAGAAGACTTGCAGAGGGGGGAGCTGGAACCATCATTACCGGATTCATGTTCATCAGCGAGAAGGGCAGAGCGATGAGAAACATGACCGGGATAAGCAGCGATGAGCATTTGAAGGGTCTTAAAGAACTCGTTAAAGAAGTCAAAAAAACAGGCAAAGATAAATGGGGTAGAATCAAGTTCATCGCTCAGCTCGTCCATGCGGGAAGGCAGAATTATCCATTTCCTGATCCGGTTGCTCCTTCGGCTGTTTTGGAAGCAACAACCAATGTAATGCCCAGAGAACTAACAAAGGAGGAAATCCATCAAATTATAGATGATTTTGCTGAGGCCGCGATTAGAGCTGGGAAAGCGGGATTTGATGCCGTACAGCTTCATGCAGCCCACGGATATCTGCTCAGCCAGTTCATCTCCCCCTACACGAATCGAAGAAAAGATGAATTCGGAGAGGAAAGAGCGAAAATTTTGTTGGACATAATGGAGAGGATAAGGGAGAGAAGCAGAATTCCCGTTTTGATAAAGATGAACGCATGTGATTTCATTCCAGGAGGGCTTGAGATTGATGAGGCTGTGAGGATAGCAAAGCTTCTCAGTAAGGCAGGTTACGAGGCGATAGAGGTTAGCGGAGGCATGTGGGAATCCAGGCTTTACACGAAATACAACGTCGTGTGTCAGAACGTTGAGAAGAGTGGCGAGGCCTACTTCAGGGATTATGCGAAGAAAATTAAGGAAAACGTTGACATCCCCGTCATTCTTGTGGGAGGCATAAGGAGCCTTGAGGTTGCTGAGAAGTTGCTGGACAGCTACTGTGACCTCGTGTCAATGGCAAGACCGCTTATAAGAGACCCCTATCTACCTTCAAAGTGGAAAGAGGTTAAGGTGAGTGACTGTAAATCGTGCAACAAATGTCTGAAAAACATATCAAAGGGACCTTTGGCCTGTTATCAGGACTAGAAGTTTGGGAATAAAAAATTCTAATCTAATGAGGGATAAAGGAAAAGGAGAAAGCCTTAAAAATTCTCCCCTAAATTTTGCTTTATGAAGGTTATCGTACCAGCATCTCAGGGAATTCTAGCTTATCCGATTTCTAGGAAAACGGGTATACAACTTGGGTATGCAGAGCTGGAAAAGCTTCCTGATGGAGAGAAATATGTCAGGATTCCTGAGAATGTTGAGGGAAAGGAAATTTACATCGTTAACTCATTCGCTCACATTCCCGATGAGCTTATTATAGAAACACTTTTCCTTGTGGACACCTTCAAAGAACTTGGCGCGAAGAAGGTCATTGGAATATTTCCCTATTTCCCATATTCAAGGCTCATGAGGAGATTCATTCGAGGTGAGGCTGCAAAACTAAAGTCGGTTGCAAAGCTCTTCAAAGTTGCTGGGCTTGATAAGATGTACGTGGTTGATTTCCATCAGCGTAATTTCGATGAGATATTCGATTTTGAGGTTGTAGATATAACGGCCATGCATTTACTAGCCGAATATGCTAAAGAGAACTTCATACTCGAATCACCTTTCGTTGTCGGAGCCGATGAAGTTGCCGAATACTGGGCAAAAATAGTTGCAGAAGAGCTCAACGCTGAATACTCCCTTATGAGGAAGATAAGGATAGATGCTGAAAACGTTATTGTTGATTCTGTTCCCGATGAAGTCGTCGGTAAAGATGTGATGATCGTGGATGACATAATCTCAACCGGTGGAACCGTTGTTCAGGCGGTGAAGGCTTTGAAAGCTGCTGGAGCGAGAAGGATTTACGCAGCATGTACTCATCCTGCACTTTCGAACGCAGCCTTAAAAATGATTTGTCATGCTGGGATTGATGGAATAGTTGGGACGGATACGGTTTTGAGCCCTATAAGCCACGTGAGTGTGGCTGGTTTAATTTCGGATTCTATCATGCGTTCTTGAGCTTTTTACCTAGTTACTTTACTTTTTTACCATTCTTTACCTCGGATACACTGAAAGTTGTAAAGATCCCAGAGAGTACTATCATTATCCCAAAAACATAGAAGGGAGCTGAGAATCCAACAAATCCTCCTAAAACCCCTGCGATTATCGGGCCTGCGGCAAGCCCGAGAGTCAGCGATGAATTGGTAACACCCATTCCAACACCTAAACTCTTCTCGCTTTTATCGGCAATTAATGCGGTGGCCGGAGAGTAAACGAATGCTACGAGAACTCCTTGGATGCTCCTCAACAATAGTATTTGCCCGAAGTTTTTGCAAAACGGAATCAGAATGGTTGAAATTCCGAGTAGGATTATTCCAGCTACGAACACTTTCTTTCTACCAATTCTGTCGCTTAGCCTTCCAACGGGAGTATTGAAAAGGGTTCGGGTGAAAATGTAGGAGGAGTACGTTATTCCAAAGCTCAGAGGAGTAAGACCCATGTATTCGATGAATCCTTCTTCCAGCGGAACGATTGAGGCAAGGGCAGCAACCGTAAAAAACAAGGCAATGGAGATGTAAAAGATCTCCTTTGAAATCTCAATTTTCTCCTTGCTCGGTCTAGCATCTATTTCCGGAACGAGTTTGGAAACTAGTATAGCACTTAATAGGGAGAATTTTGAAAAACCACTCCATCTCTAAACCCCACCAGATTAACAAACCAATTAAATAGCCGGACAACCAAAATAGAAACCTATATTAACCCCTTTTCAGCATAGAACCAATATGAAATC